>DAHVZZ010000357.1:0-9953 GCA_027323785.1 Acidobacterium sp.
GGATGTTCGGGAAGGCGGTGAAAATCCGCCACTGCCCCGCAACTGTGAGCGTGTGTTTCTGCGTCCTGTGATTTGGGGCGCAGGAAGAGGACGGCCGAAGTGCCACTGAAGCCCGAGGGGTTTCGGGAAGGCGGCCGGACCTGGTTCCTGAGGAAAGGAACGGCGCGCGAGTCAGGAGACCGGTCCCGCGTGCAGGAGCCATTTTGGCTCCATCACCGCGTTCCGAGGGGAACGGAGGATTGGATGACGATCTTTTCGCCGCGAGCGGCGTACCGCCTTCTTTGCATTTTTCTGCTGCTGGCTTCCACGTCGGCGCTTCATGCCGTGAGTGTGCATGGCACGGTTACGGATACCCTTGGCAAACCGATTGCCGGCGCGGCTGTGGCGCTGATCCACAACGGCAAGGTGGTTGTAACCGGGCGCACTGGGCTGGACGGCGGCTATTCGCTGATCAGCGCCGATTCCGGGCGCTTCTATGTGCTGGCGTCGGGGCATTCGTTCCGGCAGCTGGCGACGCAGAGCTTCTTCGCCAGGACTCTGGATTCCGTGCAGAAGAATATCGTTCTGGAACCGGCGTGGGTACGGCAGTCGGTGGTGGTAACGGCAACGGGCGAGCCACAGCCGCAGGCCCAGGTGACTGCTTCCGTGACGGAGATTGGCTCGACACAGCTCGAGAACAAGCTGGATGTGGTGGACGCGCTGCGGCAGATTCCAGGCGTGAATGTGGTGCAGACGGGCGAGCGTGGCGGTGTGACTTCGCTGTTCATCCGCGGAGGCAGCTCGACCGCCAACCGCGTGACGCTGGATGGGGTGCCAATCGAGGATATTGGCGGGCGCTTCGATTTTGGGAATGTGGCCACGACCGGGCTGGCGAATATCGAAATATATCGCGGTCCGAACAGCGTGCTTTATGGATCGGACGCGGCGGCCGGGGTGGTGGCGCTGACCACGCCGCGGGGCAGCACGCATTTTCCCTCGCTGCTGTATGAGGGCGACGCGGGAAATTTCGGGACGTATCACAACCAGGTTCAGCTGGGCGGAATGAAGCGCAAGCTCGACTACTACGGCGGCTTCTCGGCTCTGCAGACATCGAATTCGATCCCCATGGATGAGTACCATGACGATACTTCGGTGGCGAATCTCGGCTGGAGCTGGTCGGCGAAGACGGAGATCCGGGTGACGGCGCGGAACAGCGATTCCGCGACGGGGGTGCCCTCGGGGAACAGCGGATACGATTTCTATGGCATCGCCAACGATCAGAAGCAATCCGACCAGGATACCTACGGAACGGCGACCATCACGCATACCTTCCGCAACAACCTGCACAGCATTGTGCGCTATGGACTGGTACGGAAGCGGGAGGAGTCGCAACAGTGGTATCCGGCGGGCGAGCTGATTGCCGGGAATTACTACGGCAGGGAAGTGACGGTGACGGGCGCGAACGGCTATACGGCGACGGGACGCGCGCTGCTGAATTACGGGTCTGCTTTCGGTTCGATTTATCCCTGGAAGCTGAACCTCGCTTCAAACCGTGACAACCTGTACGCCAACATCCAGTACCAGCATGGACCACATCTTGGGATGTCGGGGGCATTCCGATACGAGAACGAGCGCGGAGTGGAGCAGGAACCGGCCTACCTTTTTCGCGAGGGCCTGGCGCGGACCAATTACGACTACCAGGGAGAGGTCGGCGGCGAGTTTGCCAACCGCATGTTCTATACGGCAGCCGGGGGCGTGGAGAACAACGGACTGTTTGGGCTGGTCGGGACGCCGCGGATGGGGCTTGCCTACTACCTCGTGCGGCCTGGCAGGGGCGTTTTCCATGGCACGAAGCTGAGCGTTAACTTCGCGCGGGGCTATCAGGAGCCGACGCTCGATCAGCAGTCGGGATCACTCTACGCTTTCCTGGTGAAATATGGCGGGCAGGCGGCAGCGGCGCAGTACGGCATCGCGCCAATCGGCGAGGAGCAGTCGCGCAGCTACGACGGCGGCGTTACCCAGAGCCTTTTCGGCGAAAGAGTGAATCTGAAAGTGACGTATTTTCACAACGAATTCGGGAACCAGATCGAAGCGGTGCCGGCGACGCTGGTGCCGACGCTGCTGCCGAATCTGACGGCGGCGCAGCAGCAGCAGCTGGAATCGTTCCTGAACAACAATTACGCCTACGAGCTGGACCTGAATTCGCTGGCGTACCGCGCCCAGGGCGTGGAGTCGGAAGTGGAGTACGGAATGGGCCGGAATATCTTTGTTCGCGCCGGGTATACCTATCTCGATCCCGTGGTGCAGCGGTCGTTCTCGTCGGACGCCGTGGGACCGAGCTACAACCCGAAGTATCCGGGGATTCCGATTGGGAATTATTCGCCGTTGGTAGGGGCGCGGCCGTTCCGGCTGGCTCCGCATACCGGATTCTCCAGCGTGACCTACACCGGCAAGAAGTGGACGGCGGTGGTGGAGGGCGCCTACGCCAGCCGCAGCGACGATTCGACCTATCTGGGTGGCGACGATGTGAATGGCGGCAACACGATGCTGTTGCCGAATCGCAACCTGGATTTTGGCTACGCCAAGGTCGATATGGGCGTGAGTTACCAGGCGAAGCCGTGGATGAGCCTCTACACGCAGATGAATAACCTGACCAGCGATCAGCAGATCGGGCCGATCGGATATCCGTCTCTGCCGTTCAATTTCCGGACGGGAATGCGGCTGACGCTACGGCTCGGAATGCGGAAATAGCATGTGCCCCATGCGCTGGAAGCCGGAGCATGGGGCGCCGGCTTAGGGGCGATTGAAGCGAGTCCGCCCGGGTCACTGTTGTGTCATTGCGCCAGGTTATACTGCGCGGCGAAGGAGAAACCGTTATGACCATTGCTGAAAAACTGCTGCCCGAGTTCGATGAGGAATTCGCGCTGACCCGCAAGATGCTGGCGATCGTTCCGGACGATAAGCTGACCTGGAAGCCGCACGAGAAGTCCATGAGCCTGCGGCAACTGGCGTGGCATGTGGCGGACTTTCCGTCGTGGTGCACGATGACCATGACGAAGGACCGGCTGGACATGACATCCGGTGAGGGAGAGAAGATGGCGCAGGCCGCGAAGTCGGCCACGCAGGCGACGATGCTGGCGCGCTTCGATCACGACCTGCCGGAAGCCCGGGCAGCGCTCGCCGGAACGACCGATGAGGCGATGGGCCAGCACTGGAAGATGGAGTGGGGCGGGCAGACCGTCATCGACAGCCCCAAACTGGACGTCTACCGCAAGTGGTGCATCAATCACATGGTTCATCACCGGGCGCAGCTGGGCGTTTACCTGCGGCTGCTGGGCGTGGCGATTCCCGGATCCTACGGGCCTTCGGCGGATGAAATGCCGCCTAAGACCGCTGCCGCGGACTGAAGCCGCTCAGGACGCGCAGGGTATCGGCTCTGGCTCCGAGGGGAGAAAGATCATCATCACGGTGCCGCTGCGCCGCGTTGCCGATGGGACGGCGACGGTGCTGCGGCACCGGATGGATCCGGCCTTTTTGACGAGCAGATCATGGATGATCCAGAGTCCGAGGCCGGTGCCGAAGTCTTTTTTGGTGGTGAAGAAAGGTGTAAAGATTCGGCGCAGGTTCTCGCGGGGAATGCCGACGCCCTGGTCAGCGACGACAAAGCGGACGCCATGCGCACGGGTTTCAGGATGCTGCGCCGCCCATGCGCGGATGGATATGGTTCCCCCCTGTCTGGAGGCATCGATGGCATTCGAGATCAGGTTGGAGATGATCTGCTTGAACTCGCTCTGAAGCGCGCAAAGCTTCAGTGCCGGGGGTATCTTCTGCTGACTCGTCAGCCCCTTATAGTGGAAACGTCGCTCGTAGATGGCGAGAACCTCGGCGGTCGATTCGGCAATGTTGAGCCAGCGCGGCGCTGAGGTGTCGCGGTAAAAGCCGAGCGTCTGCCGGGCGATGTGGGAGACGCGCTGCAGTTCCTCGTCGGCGATTGCCAGACAGCCGCGGACGCTTTCGGGCAGGCTGGGGTCGATGCGGGCGAGGTAAATCAGATTGGTGACGGCTTCCAGGGGGTTGTTGATCTCGTGGGCGACGGTGGCAGCGAGGCGGCCGACTGACGCCAGCCGCTCGGTGGTCCGCAGGGTGGCTTCCAGCTGCTTCTGCGCAGTCACATCGCGGAGGATCTTGGCTGCGCCGATAATGTTGCCCTGGGGATCGCGCACCGGGGAGATGGTGAGCGAGGCGTTGATGAGCTCTCCGGATTTTGTGACGCGAATCGTTTCGAAATGTTCGATGCGCTCGCCAGCCGCGATTTTGCGCAGGATCTCCGGCTCGTCGGAATGAAGCTCCGGGGGGATGATGGTGAGGATGGAGCGGCCGATCATCTCTTCGGCGGTCCAGCCGAGGATGCGCTCGGCGGCGGCATTCCAGCTGGTGACGATGCCCTGCAGATCCTTGCTGACGATGGCATCGTCAGAGGAAGCGACGATAGCGGCGAGGCGCATGCGGGCCTCGTCGGCGATCTTCTGTTCGGTAATGTCGAGGAGGAAACAGCGGGCGTGAAGGAATTCGCCATTATGGATGTAGGGATTGGCGTCGAGGCGGATCCAGCGGAGCGACCCATCGGCGCAGCGGAGGCGCAGTTCGCAGCCGCGCACGCTTTCGCAGGAGCGGAGGCGGCGGAGCAGGTCAGCCATGGCGGACTTGTTCTCGGCGAATTCGCTGAAGGCGTGGCCGATGTACTGGTCCGGCTCGTATCCAAGCAGGGATAGCTCAGTGCGGTTGGCCCAGAGAATGCGTCCGTCGGGGCCGAGCCAGTGCATGCCGATGACGGCGTTCTCAAGGAAGTCGCGCAGCTCGGCTTCGCGCGCCTGCAGCGTCTGCTGGACCTTGTGATTCTGCCGAATCTCCTCTTCGAGCGCCTGAGCCCGGAGTTGCCAGACGAGGGCATCGTGCCGCTGCGGATGGTCAGTCATGGGCGCTTCCCAGTGTCGTGCGCGGCGAGAGGATTTCGGGGGTGGCCGCAAGAGAGACCAGATCGACACCGGATGGCGTTGCGATTCGCGCTGCGAGGTTGGTTTTTGGGGTCCGGATCATGGTGTGCGACGAGTGCAGGCAGAACAGAAATGGAACGCCGAACCTGCGGGCACAGCTATTTTCTGAATAGGATGTTTGCGGCGAACGACCGGGATGCCTTGCAAACACTGAAATTGCGCGTCCGCAACAGCCTCCCCAGGAGGCTGTTGCAGGCGCAGTTCAGGTTACTGCTTCCGCGAAGCGCGGACGGCTTCCTGTGCCTGGGCGGCGCCGTTGGCCGGCACCGGAGGCGGCTCCGGTGTCTGGGCTTTGGTGCCGATGCCGAGTTTTTGCCGCAGCTGGGTGTCAATTTTGTCGAAGGTATCGGTGTTGTCGCGCAGGAACTGGCGGACATTTTCGCGGCCCTGGCCGATGCGGTCGCCGGAGTAGCTGAACCAGGCTCCGCTCTTGTCCACGATGCCGTGGGTCACGGCCAGATCGAGCACGTCGCCCTCACGGGAGATGCCCTCACCGTAGAGGATGTCGAATTCAGCTTCGCGGAAGGGCGCGGCCACCTTGTTCCTAACGATCTTGACCTTGGTCCGATTGCCGACGACCGCATCGCCATCCTTGATGGCGGAGATGCGGCGGATGTCGATGCGGACCGAGGAATAGAACTTGAGGGCGCGGCCGCCAGTGGTGGTTTCCGGATTGCCGAACATGACGCCGATTTTTTCACGTATCTGATTAATGAAGATGAGGCATGTTCTTGATTTGGAAACGGTTCCTGTGAGCTTGCGGAGCGCCTGAGACATCAGGCGGGCCTGCAGGCCGACGTGGGAGTCGCCCATCTCGCCGTCCAGTTCGGCCTTGGGGACGAGCGCGGCGACTGAATCGACGACGAGGACGTCGATGGCTCCGGAGCGCACCAGAGCTTCGGTGATTTCGAGGGCCTGTTCGCCATAATCGGGCTGGGAGACGAGGAGATTATCGACATCCACGCCCAGCTTTTTGGCGTAGACGGGATCGAGGGCGTGCTCGGCGTCCACAAACGCGGCCATGCCGCCAGCTTTCTGCGCCTCGGCAATGATTTGCAGTGTGATGGTGGTTTTGCCCGAGGATTCAGGCCCGTAAATTTCGATCACGCGCCCGCGCGGAACGCCGCCGACGCCCAGCGCCGCGTCGAAGGAGATCGAGCCGGTGGAGATGGTGGAGATGGGAACTACGGCTTCGCGGCTGCCCAGCCGCATGATGGATCCCTTGCCGAACTGCTTTTCAATCTGCGAAAGCGCCAGATCAACGGCGCGCTGACGATCGTCTGCCACGAGAGATGCTCCAATCCGGACGCCGGGGCTCCAGTGCCGCCGCGCCGTTACATTACCTGAACCGCCGGGATAGCCCCGAGTCTACCACTGGAGGAAAACGGGACACCCGTCCCAAACGGGACGAAGGCGTCCTCTGGTAACGTCTGGGGGCTCTTCAGCAGTCTACAGGGTTCGGGCTGTGGATGGCGGGCAGTCGTGAGACGGTCACGCGCCGCGTCAAATCCCCGCTTCGGGGACCACTTCCTGGTCCGGGGGAATGTGGAAGTACAGCTCCTTGACCAGGGCGATGCCGGCGCTGGCGAGCGGTGCAGCCAGCGCGAGTCCCAGAATGCCGCTCACTTTCCAGAAGAAAAACTGGGTCAGGATAGTGAGAACCGGCGGCAGCCGCACCGCGCGTCTCTGCACCATCGGCGTGAGCAGATATCCCTCCGCCACATGCAGCAGGGTGTAAAGGATCAGGACATACAGCGCCGTCTGCGGGCTTTTTTCCAACCCCATCAGCACCGAGGGTATGCCGGCCAGGACGGTTCCGGCATACGGCAGAAAAACGGCCACGCCGGTCAGCAGCCCCAGAGCCCAGGGGAGTCCGACGCCCAGCAGCCGCAGTCCAATGGCGCTGGCCACACCCAGCACCACCATGGGGAGCGTCTGCCCAAAGAGCCACCAGCGAAGTTGCCGCTCCAGTTCGGAGAAGATTCGCCGCGCCCGGGCCCGCCGTTCTTCGGGAAAGCTCACCAGCACGCCTTCCTTGTAGCCGCGCGGATGCAGGGCCGCGAAAAAGCCGATGACCACCACGACAATGAGATCGGTCACGCCTTCCGTTACGTCTGTGGCGATGCGCGGAAGTTTGGAATCGAGGCGTTTGCCTGCCACTAGCCGGTGGATGCTTCGCACCATTTCGCGGCCTCCCTCGCTGCGCTCCAGTGGGCTTTCCAGCCGGTGGATCGCCAGAGGCATGTCGCGGGCTACCTGGGAGAGTTGCGAGATGGTGTTGGGCGCGACGAGGAGGGCCACCAGCATCGCAATACCAATCAGGGCCAGCAGAGTACCCGCATACGCGGTGCCTCCGTTCAGCGGGGTGTAGCGTTCGATCCAGTGGGTGATGGTGCGCAGCAGCACGGCCACCAGCACGCCGGCAAAGGCGAGGAGCAGAAGCTCCAGTTGAAACCAGACGAACAGGGCGGCGAGTAGAACGAGGCCGGTGTAGATCAGCAGCTGCTCCGGGCTATGGCGCCTGCGTTCCTGTAGTTTGAACAAGTGGGTGACCCCTGACGGGAAGTACTCGATAGAATGGCCAGACAAACCAGGGAAGTGCCGTGGCCAGGCGCGAAATCAGCTGGCTTCCGGTCGTCTCGGTGGTGTATCCCGCGACAATCCCTGCCTGTTGATGGATGCGCCTTCCGCGGACCGCGTTGGGGATTTGCCGGTACAGTTGTTGCGGAGAGGCGCGAAGGGCCTGGCGGTAGCCAGCGGGGAAGTCGATCGGGAGGGATCAAAGGAAGTGGCGTCCCGGGTCCAGTGCTGAGTTGCTGGTGCGAAAGGGGGGACTCGAACCCCCATGGGTTTCCCCGCCAGATCCTAAGTCTGGTGCGTCTGCCAGTTCCGCCACTTTCGCACGTTTCCAGTACCACCAGGCGCACCCAGTGGCGCTGCGAAGGCCGCTTGCCATTTGATTGTACTGATCAGCCGCGTCTAATCCAATACAAGAGAGATTCGCGGCAATCCTGCCAGAAAATTATTTCAATAAAGGAGAGAGACAGCGGGGGATTCTCGGATTCCCCGGGAACGTCCGCACCGCTGAACTGCCAGGTTATGCCAATTCGTCTGATTCTGTTCAGGGGCTGGAAAACTGGTGTTGCCTTCCTGTAATCTGATAGACGCCCAGCAAGGGACGTCTGGAGGTGTAGTTCATTGGCAGAGGTTCGAATCCAGGAAGGCGAGCCGCTTGAAAACGCATTGCGCCGGTTTAAGCGCAAGGTCCAGCAAGAGGACATTATCAAGGAAGTCAAGCGCCACTCCTTCTACCTGAAGCCGGGCGAGAAGCGCCGCGTGAAGGAAGCGCTGGCGCGGAAGCGGAATCGCAAGAAGGCAAGAAAAGAGCAGGACTAACATGACTCCCCTGGCGGTGGAAGATTTGCCGCGCCAGGGGAGTAGTTGCTTCTGCCGTTTGACGCGTTTTGGCAGTGCAGGATTTTGAGGCTGTTTTGTTTTGGCAGTGTTTGATTTTGACATTTTGCTACAATTCTTTGACTGATTTCGAGCGTTTGTTCCGGTCCCCAGTTTTCAGGAACAAACCCCGTCCTCAGGCCGCAAGCAGATACTGCGGGCGAAGCTCCTCCGGGTAACCATGCTCATGCCCGGCATCGGGGAGCGCCGACCCGGCAGGCAACATGGCCAGATGCGGGTATCTTCAGTGACTTTTTATCTATACCGTTCCGATCGGAGCGGATTCCGGTAGATGCCGGTGCAGCATTTTCGCCGCAACTGAGCCGCGGCTGCGCATGTGCTTTGTGGAAGAAGCCCAGGGTTCGCCGGAGATTTTGAACAGGCGTTCCCGCCGGTGAAGGCCGGACTTTCTCAAAGATTGCGCCTGGGCCCCTTTTCCAGTTTCGAGTACTCAGCCGGTCGGTGACCGGTCTGTCGCAGCAAGCCGGCAGATCCTGAAAGTCCGCAGGATTCTGTCGTGGCGGAAACGGCGCGTCTGTCCTGGCGCGTTTCGAGGTCAGTGCTTCGGGCAAAGGTGAGGGAAACGGATGGAGTTCGTCGATAAAATTCTGAAGTGCGTGGACTGCGGAAATGACTTTGTATTTACCGCGGGTGAGCAGATATTCTTCTTCGACAAGCAGTTCAAGAACGATCCCAAGCGTTGCAAGCAGTGCAAGGCCAAGCGGGCTTCCGGCTCCGGGACGGCGCGGCCCGAGACGCGCACGGTGTGTTCGGAGTGCGGCACGGAAACGACGGTGCCCTTCAAGCCCACCCAGGGACGTCCGGTGCTGTGCCGGAGTTGCTTTCAGCAGAGACGGGTGATCAGCCAGGCGAGCTAACGCGTCGCCTGACTGCGATCCCTGGTTTTTTCGCGGAAATCGGAGCAGATGCTGGTTTCCGCCCGCCGAAGGAAATGCCGCAGCAGGGCATTCTGGCCGGCGACAGGGCTCACTCCCAGCCAGAATCAGCCGATGCCGGAGCCCAGCCCGAATTACCGCGCGCGGCTCTCCGTGAGTTTGCGCGGCTTCCTCCCAGAAGCTTCGGGTACTGAAAGCGGTTCCATCCTCTGTCCCGCGGCGCGCAGTTTCTTGTCCTCGTGGGCGACCAGCAGGGCTTCAATCTGGCGCAGCAGATCCTGGGTATTCATCGGCTTCACCAGCATCTGATCGGTGCCGTTGCGCACCCACTCGGCGTCGGCCGGGGGGTAGGCCGTCAGCATAGCCACGGCGGGCTTGCTGGCCGCTTTGCGCGCGGCCGCGGCCACTTCCTGACCGGCCGTCTCGCTTTCCATGCGGAGGTCGGTAATCACCATCTGATAGTCGTTGGCCTTCAACCGCTGTTTGGCCTCGCGTCCCGACGCCGCTGTTTCCACTTCAAAGCCGCTGATCTCGAGCACGGCTTTCAGGGTGAGCAGAATCGCTACGTCGT
>DAHVZZ010000112.1:0-8089 GCA_027323785.1 Acidobacterium sp.
CCGAAGCGCTGCGGCATGTAACCCGTGCGTGCCTGCACCTTCAGCGCCTCGCCCGGCAGTTCATGGCCGAGCACGCGAATCTCGCCGTGGCCGGGCGTCAGGATTCCGGCCAGCAAACGCAGAAGGGTTGTCTTCCCTGCGCCGTCCGGCCCAATCAGCGCAGTGATTCCCCCGGCAGGCAAAGTCAGCGAGACGCCCTTCAGCGCCGCGCGCGCAGTCTTCCCGCGGCCGAAGGTCTTGCGCAGATCCCTGACCACCACAGCGTCCATCGCGTCATTTCCCGCAGGTATGTGTCATCGTGCCCGAGGCAGTCCCGCTCAGCGGCACCGTGACAGTGACCGGCATGCCCAGGCGCAGCCGGTGATCCGGATTGCACGCAAACACCCGCACGCGATACACCAGCTGCGTCCGCAGTGCTGTAGTTTCAACGTTGCGTGGCGTAAATTCAGCAACCGGTGAAATGAATCCCACCCAACCTCTGAACCGCTTCCCCGGGTAGCTGTCCGATGTGATCCACGCCTCCATTCCCGTCGAAACCCTGCCCAATGCCGTCTCCGGCAGCCACGCCCGCGCCCAAACTGGATTATCCAGAGCCAGCGTGAACGCGGGGCTCTGCGGCGTTGCCATGTCGCCCGGCTGCAGAATCCGGTTCTCGATCACACCGTCTTCCGGCGCGTACAGTTGCGTGTCGGCCTGTGTCGTTTCCGCCAGCGAGAGCGCCGCTTCGTTTGCCCGCAGCGTTGCCTGTGCCGCGGCAATGTCTTCCCTGCGCGGTCCCAGCACGGCCAGCTTCAGCGTCTGCTCCCGCGCCGCCACACGCTCTTTGCTCGCTGCAAGCGCAGCCTGCGCGGCCAGCAGCGCCCGCTGCGCATCGTCGCGTATCTGCAGGGAGACGTAATGTTGTCCCGCCAGGTTTTGCTGCCGATGGTACAGCAGTTTCGCGTTGGCCAGGTTGGCTTCCGCTGCGGAAGAATCAGCCCGCGCCGCCGCCAAATCCGCGCGCGCTACGGCAATCTCCTCCGGACGGCTGCCCGCCAGCATCCGCGCCACCACATCCTGCTGCGCCGCCAATTTACCCTGATCCTGCGCAACAATATCTTTTAGCCGCGACTGCTCCAGCTGGCCCAACAGTTCGCCGCGGTGAACCACGCTTCCTTCGTCCACCAGCAGCTTCTGGATGCGTTCGCTGGCATTGAATGCCAGCTGCACCTGCCGAATATCGATGTTGCCATACAGGGTCAGCGTATCCGGTTGAGTATGCCGAGCCCGCGACCACCGCCACCCGGCCACCGCTCCCGCCGCCACAACAATCAGCACCAGAATCCGGATCAGCACTTTCCTCTTGGGGCTCATCGTCTCCTCCACCAGCTTCCGGCTAGCGCTCCGGACCGGTCAGCAGCGTGTTAATTGACTCGATATCCTGTGGCGACAGCACGCCCGCCGCTGCCTTGAGCTGTACCCGCGCCACCAGCTGCGTGTATCGAGCCAGCGCGAACGTGCGCTCCGCTGAAGCCATCTGCGTTGTCGCTGTCAGCAGATCGATCATCGAGCGGCTTCCGATCTCATACCCTTTGCGCGTGGCCTCCAGCGAGGTCCGCGCGGAGTTCACCGCCGCCTCCGCGGCATTCAATCGAGCCACGCTGTTTTCCAGATCGAAGAACGCAATCTGCGTATCCACGCGGATCTGGTCCCTGGTCGCCGCCACGTTCGCACGGCTGGCGCGTGCCAGCGCCTCGGCCTGCCGTGTCCCGGCGCGCATCCGGCCACCCTGATAAATCGGGATCGACAAATTCAGCGACGCTCCAATCTGATCCACCGTCACCGGCGGAATCAGCGCTCCCGCGCTGTGCTGCCCTATGCCGGAAAGCGTCAGAGTCGGCCAGCGCGCGCGCCGTTGATACGCCGACTGCTGATCGGCCACCTTCATCTCATCCGCGGCCTGCTCCAGCAGCGGCTGGTTCCGCAGCGCCGCGGCAAT
The DNA here is from genome assembly GCA_027323785.1 of Acidobacterium sp. Lineage (GTDB taxonomy): Bacteria > Acidobacteriota > Terriglobia > Terriglobales > Acidobacteriaceae > Palsa-343. The sequence continues at coordinate 1,979 of DAHVZZ010000112.1, forward strand.
CCACGCGTCCGCTGTGGGCGGCTCCGGGCCCCTCGCCTCAAACTCGCCCACATCGCGTAGCGTGCCCACTGCATGGTGCGTCAGCTCCTCCAGGCGGCTCTTCGACACGGCAACGTCGTTGTGAGCGGCAATCAGCTCCGCCTTCGCCGCATCCAGCTGCGCCTGCACCTCGCGCACGGCAATGATGTCGCCCATCCCCGCATGGAGCCGGGCCTGCGTCTCTTTGCGAATGTTCTCCAGCAGCTCAGCCTCTCGCTGTGCCACTGCTTCGTCCGCCCTGGCGCGCAGCACTCCAAAATACGCCTGCACCACTGCCATTGCGATGCTCTGCTGCGCCCATGCCAGCGCCGCGCGGCTCGCCGCAATACGGCTATCGGATTGCGCCATTGCCACGCGCGCCTGCCCATCGAAGATCGACTCCGTCAGGCTCGCGCTGAACACATCGGAGTGGTAGCCGGTGGAAAGCGTCTGCGCTCCCAGCCCGCTCACCTTCGCCGTGTTCATTCCCCCGCTTGCATACGCCTGCAGATGCGGCAGCAGCGCCGACCGCGCCAGCGGCTTTCCCGCCAGCGCCGCATCCAGCTCCGCGCGGGCGCGCGCAATGGCTGGGGAAGTGGAAACCGCCTGTTCGTATGCGCTGTGCAGATCGTCCGCACGGCAGCAACGAGAACCACCCGCCGCGATGCCGAAGATCAGCACCGCAATCGTTCCGGGAACCACTCGTGACATCTTCGCCGGCAGGAAACGCAAGCTCATCAGGCGGCCGCTCCCCCTCCTGATCGGAAATCGCCTTCGGCAGACGCGCCATAACCCGTTGAAGCGCACCCCGCCTTGCCGAAGATTCTCAGCCGCGCCGCAGGTCGGAGCAGTGACGGGTGTCACGCATCTCGGGCGGCGCACCAGCACTACGCCGCTCGTCGCTCCTCAGTCCGACTCCGGCGGAAAGTACCGCTTCCGAATCCAGAAGGCGACGTTCACCAGGCTGATCAGCGCCGGAACCTCGATCAGCGGCCCCACCACCCCGACAAACGCCTCGCCCGAGTTCAGCCCAAACACCGCCACCGCCACCGCAATCGCCAGCTCGAAGTTATTACCTGCCGCCGTGAACGAAAGCGTCGCCGCCTGCGAATAGTCGGCGCCCACGCGCCGCCCCATCCAGAAGCTCACCAGAAACATCGCCGCAAAGTAGATCACCAGCGGAATCGCGATCCGCACCACCTCCAGCGGCAGCCGCACGATCAAATCCCCCTTCAGCGAGAACATCACCAAAATCGTGAACAGCAGCGCCACCAGCGTCATCGGCCCGATCCGCGGAATGAACCGCATGCGGTACCACTCCTCGCCGCGCGCGCGCAGCAGCACGAACCGCGTCACCACGCCGGCCCCAAAAGGCACCCCCAGGTAGATCCCCACCGTCTTCGCCAGCTGCTCGATGCCGACCGGCACCGCCGCGCCCTTCAGCCCGAACCACACCGGCAGCACCGTCACAAAAATCCACGCATACAAACTGTAGAAAACCACCTGAAAGATGCTGTTCAGCGCTACCAGCCCCGCCGCATAATCGCTGTTGCCTTGCGCAAGCTCATTCCACACCAGCACCATCGCAATGCAGCGCGCAATCCCAATCAGGATCAGCCCGCGCATATAAGCCGGCTGACCGTGCAGGAACAGCACCGCCAGCCCGAACATCAGCACTGGCCCCACTACCCAGTTCTGCAGCAGCGAAAGCCCCAGCAGCTTGCGATTGTGGAACACCTCGCCCAGCTTCTCGTAGCGCACCTTGGCCAGCGGCGGATACATCATCACGATCAGCCCAATGGCGATCGGAATGTTCGTCGTCCCCACCTGAAAGCGGTCCACAAAAGCCGCCGCTCCGGGAACAAAGCGCCCGATCAGCACCCCCGCCGCCATCGCCAGAAAGATCCACAGCGTCAGAAAGCGGTCGAGAAACGACAGTCCTTTGCGGGCGGCCGGTGCGCACCTTCCGCCCTGGGTTGCCGGAACGGACGACATCATCGGCAGACCTCGCACGCGGCATCCACGGGCGCCGGCAGCGGCGCGCCTTCCAGTGCCGCGTACTTCTTCGGCTTGCAGCAGGCCTTTGTGAGCCGTGCCCGGTCCGCCTGCATCGCCTTTTCCTCCTGCAGCGCGGCCAGCGTCTGCCGCAGAATCTGTGCGGCCCCGATATGCGGAGGCATCGCGATCCGGTAGTGCATCCACTTGCCCTCGCGCCGCGCGGTCACAATGCCGGCGCTGCGCAGATACGCCAGATGTCGCGAAATCTTCGGCTGCGGACTGCCCAGAATCTCCACCAGGTAGCAGACGCAGATTTCCTGGTCGCCCATCAGGTTCAGCAGCCGCAGCCGCGTCCTGTCTCCCAGGGCCTGAAAGAATCGCTCCAGATCGAACTGACTTTTCGCTGCCATGCAGACATATTTGCATTGACGAATATAGCCGTCAAGAGTAAATTCGCCTTAACGGATATGTTCCGGAAGGGGGCCCTAATGGCGGAGCAGTTGCTCGAATCGGTGAAAGCGAAATATGGAGCGGTGGCGGAAAGCACCTTGTCCGGCGATCATGCCGGTGTGCGGGCGGTCGCCGAAGCTTTTGGATACACGCCCGAGGAGCTGCTCTCCATCCCCGCCGAAGCCAACATGGGCCTCTCCTGCGGAAATCCCACGGCAACCGCGCATCTCCAACCCGGCGAAACCGTCGTCGATCTCGGCTCCGGCGGCGGACTCGACGTTTTCCTCGCCGCGCGGAAAGTCGGCCCGCACGGCCGCGCCATCGGCATCGATATGACTCCGGAGATGATCGAGCGCGCCCGCGCCAACGCCGTTTCCGGCGGCTACACCAACGTCGAGTTCCATCTCTCCACCATCGACAGCCTGCCGCTGCCCGACTCCTCCGTCGACTGCGTCATCAGCAACTGCGTCCTCAATCTGGCGCCGGACAAGCCTGCCGTCTTCCGCGAAATCTTCCGCGTCCTCAAACCCGGCGGCCGCCTCGCCGTCAGTGACATCGCTCTCAGGCGCGAACTTCCCGCCGAGCTGGCTTCCAGCATCGCCGCCTACGTCGGCTGCATCGCGGGAGCCATCCTCATCGACGACTACCGCGCCGGCCTGCTCCACGCGGGCTTCGCGCATGTCGAAATCGTCGACAGCGGCAAGGATCTCAATGCCTACGCCAAGATCGAGAACCAATCCGGCTGCTGCTCTTCCGCCAAAAAGGATTCCACCCTCTTTCCCATCGCTCCCATTTCCTGCTGCTCGACCTCCGCGCCTGCCGCGGATACGCTTCACGAGGAACTGGGTCGCCTGCTCGCGCAGTACGACATCAACGCCGCCGCGGCCAGCGTCAAAGTCTACGCGCTCAAGCCGGCCGCACAGTTCTGATTCATTTCAGCCCAAACGGAGAACCCCAGCTCGTGCGGACATTTATCTTCGCCTGTGTTCACAATGCGGGCCGCTCGCAGATGTCGGCGGCCTTCTTCAATCAGCTCGCCGATCCCGCGCAGGCGCGCGCCATCTCCGCCGGCACGCAGCCCGCGCCGGCCGTGCATCCCGTGGTCGTGGACGCCATGCGCGAGGTCGGCATCGATCTTTCCTCCGCGCGCCCGCAAAAACTCACCGCCGAACTCGCCGCCACGGCGGAAGTGCTCATCACCATGGGCTGCGGCGAGGAGTGCCCATACGTTCCCGGACTCGCGCGCGAAGACTGGCCGCTCCCTGACCCCAAAGGCAAGGACATCGAAACCGTCCGCGTCGTCCGTGACGACATTGCGGGCCGCGTCCGCGATTTCCTCGTCCGTATGAACATCGCGACGGACGTTTCGGAATCAATTTGCTGAACCACCCGCAAATCCTGGATGCCCTGTCTCTCGAAGAGAGGCGGGAGGGTGAAGCACCTGAACCACCCGCGAAGCGCGCGCATTTCCCGCGAACGCGGCGCGCCTTGTTCAACCGCCGGCCCGAACAGCGCAGCCTATTCCATGCTGTTTTCCTCCTTACTCTTCTGCCTCTTCGCCCGTTGTCAACCCCTTACCAAAGTGTCTTGCCTCATTCCAAAGCCCTTGCAACTCAAATCTGTTGGCACGATTGGTGAGCGGAACGGATATCCTAAATATAGGTACCAATATCCAGCGCAAAGGGTCGCTCCCGCAAGCGGCCCTTTGCCTTTTCAGGAGCAAACCATGGCTGCAGAATGCGCCTTCACCCTTCCCACCGGCAAAAAATGCCGCTGCGTCGCCACTCGCAATCAGCGTTTCTGCCGCCATCACGGCCGCGCCTCGGCTCCGCTCCCGCGCCAGCCCCGCCGCTACTCCCGCCTCGCTCACTGGCGCGACCTCGGCCGCTCCGTCCACGCCGTCCCGCGCGAGGAGATTCCCTTCGAGGCCTGGTGCATCCTCGAAGCTCTGCTCCAGCAGGGACAGGTCGGCATCTCCGACCGCGTTGCCGGCCGCCTCCTGCGCGCGCTCTTTCTCCGCTACGGCTCGGTCCCGTTCAACCCGCCCGGCAGTTCCGCCGAACCGGAGCCGTCATCCCATCTGTCACCGTCTCTTCCAGGCGTTCCCGCCGCTGAGCCCGCCGACCTGGAAGCCTCTCTCCGCCAGCTCGGCGAGCTCCTCGAGCAGCGCGCCGGCGCAGCCAGTTTCAATAAACCCGGAGCCTCGTTTTGACCCCGCTCGCGGCCGTCTCTGATCAGCAGACGGCCGTGAACCTCTCGTCGCGGTCGCCTGCTGATCACAGAGAGCCGTCGCCGCAGATGATTTCGAATCAATCAGGCAGCGCGTTTCCGTCCTCAGCTGATCAGAGACGGCCGTCTGCTGATCATCCACGGTCGCCAATGCAACTGACGCCGTTGCATACACCTGAAAGGAGGATCTCAACGCCCTTCATTGAAAACAGATCAATTGCCCCGATGGGGGGAGAGCTGGGTATCTGGCATAGTCTTCATAACCAACAAATAAGCCCCTGTCGTGCCGTCTCCCCGGTCCTGTAGAATCGCTTCGAAATTTTTGGAGAGGCTGTTTCATGAACCCAACACGCGGGACCAAATCCGTCTTCATCTCGATAGTTCTCTCAGCGCTGGCCGTCGGTTGTGGGGGCGGATCCGGCAGTAGCGGCAGCAGTGGCTCCTCGGGTACGACTCCCTCCGGCCCCACGGTTAGCTCAATTTCAGTCTCTGCGACTGCGACTAGTGTCACCATCGGCGATACAATGCAGCTCACCGCTGCCGTCGTTGGCACCGGTAATTTCGACAACTCCGTCAGTTGGTCCATCTCAGGCCCTTCCGGCTGGACCGGCAGCGTAGGCTCCATTAGCAAAACGGGGCTCTACGAGACTCCCTATCCTGCTCCCGCTACAGTGACGATCACCGCCACCTCAGTGGCTGACCCATCAATCAGTGGATCGGACAAGCTGACGATTGTCAGTCCTGCCGTCGCCGCGGGTCCGCCACTCACGGTAGACGCGAGTGACAAACTCCATGCCATCAGCCCGGACATTTACGGGATGAATGCGTTCATGCTCGATCCGAAAACCGCCCAGGAAACCAATGCCACCGTCATTCGCTGGGGCGGGAACAACACCTCTCGTTACAACTATAAGTTGAATACTACCAATGCCGATGCCGACTACTACTTTGAAAACGACAGCGGTGTCGCTGACATGATGCCCAATCCCACCGGAAGTTCGAGCCTCAGCCAGTTAATCGCCACCGATGACAGCCTGGGCGTCACTACCCTGGCCACCATGCCCATGCTCGGCTGGGTTTCCAACGACAAGATCGGAGCCTGTAGCTTCCCGGCATCCACTTATCCAGGCCAGGTCAGCTACAACGGCAGCTGCGGTAACGGTGTTTATCCGGATGGCACGCAGGGATGCACAAATTCGAACGGGTGCAACATTTTTGGCGATGCTTCCACCCCGGCCATCACCAGCATCGCAGACCCGCCGCCTGCCACGACCCAGGCAGCGCTTCCCACTCCTTCTCAGGCCACTACTGCCTGGGCGGAGAGTACCTGGGCTGGCGGATGGGTTGAATCCATCCTCAAGGCCGATGGCCCCGCGAATCCGGCCTCCGGAACTGGCCAGGGTGTCTCCATCTGGG
>DAHVZZ010000205.1:0-3399 GCA_027323785.1 Acidobacterium sp.
CATGGCCTGGAAGATGTGGTCGTAGAGGGAGAAGTGGTGGGCGTACATCCAGAGGAAGGGGACGGTGCGGCAGTCGTTGTAGCCCATGGTGAGGAGGCCGACCTGGCGGGCGAGCTGGGGGCTCTGCATGGCGACGGCGACGCGGTGGTGCTCCTCGAAGCCGACGAAGTTGTCCATTTTGCCGTGGTCGACTTTGGCGAGGAGAGCGGGGCGGGAGTGGTCGGCGTCGGAGGTGTCCGGCTCATTGAGGAGGAAGGGGACGACCCAGGTGTGGCCGATGGCGTCCCACTGGCGGAAGCCGTGGGCGCGGGCCTGGGCGGTGGCGAGGTTGTCAGCGCCGGGATAGTCGCCAAAGTAGGAGTCGAAGGAGCGATTTTCCTGATAGATGACGAAGACGTGGCGGATGTGGGCGCGGAGATTGGCGATGAACTGGGCGCGGGCGGCGGAGACGCGCGGGGCGGCGGCGGCTTTGTGCGCGGCGGGTTTGCGCGGGGCGGGTTTGCGCGTCTGCACGGCGAAGGCGTGGGTGGCGAGGAGGGGAGAGGCGAGGAGGAGGATCAGGGCCGGGCGGAGGATGCGGTGGAGGGTGGAAGGGGCGGCCTGACGTGCGGATGGAATCGCCATGGGGTCAGTTATATCGCGGGAGATGTGTCGGGAGTGTTAAGGGGGGATGACGGGCGGGGGCCCCCGGGAGGCCGGACGAGGGAGGCGCAGGCTTCGGGCCAGAGGCGGCCCTAATGCTGTGGCAGCACGATGCCGCTTTTTTGCATGATGCCGTTACTGCGCTTCATGAAGGTGACGGTGGGGTTCTCGAGGGGGTACTGGACGTTGGTTGGGATTTTGGTCCAGAAGGGCTCGTCGCGTTCCAGGTCGGCGGCGACGTGGTCGAGGGAGACGAGGAAGGCGCAGATGAGGTTGTAGGAGCCGTAATAGTCGCTTCCATGGATGACGGTGGGTAAGTCGCGGGCGGAGCCGGGAATGCGGCTGGAAGTGCGGGGGATGGAGTGGACGAGGATGGTGGGGATGTCGTATCCGCGGAAGGGCTCGGTGATGTCGGTGGAGAGCCAGTGGAGCGGAGGGGTGCGCCGGGGCGCCTGGTGGATGCCGTCGCTGTAGGCGGCCCAGAGGAGGAGGGTCTGGAGGTGGGCGACGCCCGGGGGCGGATTCTGAAAAGCGCCGATGGTGGAGTAGAAGCGGGTGGGGCCGAGGCCGAGGGCGTCGAGGTCGATCATGGCGCGGATGCACTTGCGCTGGGCGGTGGAAAGGGAACGGAGCCAGGTGCGAGCGCCACTGAGGCCGAAGGATTCGAGGAAGACGTACGTGTTGGTGCGAGGCTGGCCCTGGAGGGAGCGGTAGAGGAAGGGAAGGAGGATGGCGCCGCTCCAGTCGTCGAGGGCTCCGCCGCCGGGGCCGTGGTGGTCGTAGTGGGCGGCGACGACGATGATACCGGGGTCGGCGGCGTGCGAACCGGCGGGCAGGGAGCAGATGAGGTTGGTTCCGGAGCGGCCATGGCGGGCGCGGACGGGCTGCCGGCTGAGGTCGGAGCCGGCGCAGCCAGCGGTGCTAAAATCGCTGCGGACCGCGGCGAGACGCGCAGCATTGGTGGCGGGAACGGCGTGGACCTGAGCGTCGACGTCCTGGCGGGAGGAAGTGTAGAAGTAGAGGACGTGGGACTGATGGGCGGAAGCCGTGCCGCCGGACGGGGACGCAGAACGGCGCTGGGCCGAGAGGCCGGACGGGAGCAGGCAAATGGAAGCCGGAGCAGCAAGGAGAAGGACGGCTGATAAGGGGACCCGCAGAGACATGGGCGTTCTCCAGGCGAGTAGAAGCATAGCACCGGAATGCCAGGCTTTGAAGGTGAAGATGATGGTACGGAATTTTGTGTTGCTGATTAGTTTGGGGGCCGGGCTGGGTGGGCCGGTTTTGGCGCAACAGGCGGGGCAAAAGCTGGTAGTGGACCAGCTGCCGCCGGCCCTGGCGCAGAAGGTGGACCAGGTGGCGCGGCATGTGCTGGAGCAGACAGGGGTTCCGAGCGCGTCGGTGGCCATCGTGCGGGATGGAAAGATCGAGTACACGAAGGGGTACGGGATGGCGCGGCTGGAGCCGCCGACTCCGGCGGAGCCTGGGATGCGGTATTCGATCGGATCGATATCGAAGCAGTTTACGGCGGCGGCGATCTTGATGCTGCAGCAGGAGGGCAAGCTTTCGATCAGCGATCCGGTAGGGAAGTATGTGCCGGGGCTGACGGACGGGGATCAGGTGACGATCCGGGAGATTCTGTCGCACACGTCGGGATACCAGGATTACTGGCCGGAAGACTACGTGATGCCGCCGATGATGAAGCCGACGACGGCACAGCACATTCTGGACGTGTGGGGGAAGAAGCCGCTGGACTTTGCGCCGGGGACGAAGTGGCAGTATTCGAACACGAATTATGTGATCGCCGGGCAGATTGTGGAGAAGGTGAGCGGGGAGCCGCTGATGCAGTTTCTGGAGGACCACATCTTCCATCCGCTGATGATGAAGCAGGTGTGGGACTCGGACCTGAAGGAGCTGGGGCATACGGACGCGCAGGGATATGTGCGGTATGCGCTGGGGCCGCCGCGCCCGGCGCCGAAGGAGGGCGCGGGGTGGATGTTCGCGGCGGGCGAGCTGGCGATGCCGGCCTACGACCTGGCGCAGTGGGACATCAGCATGATGGACGAATCGCTGCTGGAGAAGAAGTCGTATGCGGAGATGGAAGCGCCGGTGATGCTGAAGGACGGGGTGAGCTCGCATTACGGGCTGGGGCTGTTTGTGCAGTCGCTGGACGGGCATAAGGAGCTGGAGCATACGGGCGAGGTTTCGGGGTTTGTGTCGGAAAACATGGTGTTTCCGAAGGACAAGGTGGCGGTGGTGGTGCTGACGAACCAGATTGCGTCGGAGGCGGCGACGATGATCGGGCGGGAGGTGGCTCCGCTGCTGCTGGGGGTGGAGAAGACGACTCCGGCGGCGGCCGAGGCGCAGGCGCTGCAGCTGTTCGAGAGCTTCCAGAAGGGGCAGATTGACCGGAGTTTGTTTACGCCGTGGTGCAATGCGTACTTTAGCCAGCAGGCGCTGGGGGATTTTGAGTCGAGCCTGGGGCCGCTGGGCAAGCCGGAGAGCGTGAAGATGCTGGAGCGGGAGGGTCGGGGCGGGATGGTGTTTCGGGCGTTCCGGGTGACGTTTCCGCACAGCAGCCGGCAGCTGATTATCACGACTTATACGGAGCCGGACGGGAAGCTGGAGCAGTATCTGGTGATTCCGGGGAACTAGGTGCGGGACGCCAGGATAAGGTCTCCGCGAACGCATCATGCGGCTTACCTCGATGAATTGGCCTTTAGGTTGGCGGCCATTGGGAAGATTTGAAATTTTCGAAAA
>DAHVZZ010000217.1:0-4167 GCA_027323785.1 Acidobacterium sp.
AGGCCCACACCCGCGAAAGATCAGCGATTCGAAACAGATACGAATGTTCAACCGCTTCTCCTTGCGATATCTTCTGTTTGATAATGGTCCCGCCAATGGGAGCGCGCACCGTCACCAGCGGCGAGGGCGAACTCACATCGCCGCCCAGAATCTGGATCTGCCGCGCCGCGGTCTGCTCTGCGATCTGCGCGCGCTGCTCCGCAAATTGGGCTTCTTCCAACTGCTTGCGCGGAGTCGCTCCATGCCGGTACAGACCTTCTTCGCGTCTCAGTTCTTTTCCGCTGAGTTCGAGCTGCGCCTTTGCGGTTTGATATACGCTGATGGCCTTGGCCAGGTCAGGGCTGTCGACTACAGCCAGCACTTGCCCCTTGGCCACCTGCTCGCCTAATTGCACCGGTACGCGCACCGCAAAGCCGTTCGCCAGCGAAAAGACACTCACGGTGCGGCTGATGTCGGGCGCGATGATGCCGGGAGCAGAAAAGTGGTGCGGCAGTTGGATGGTCTTTGTGCTTACCAGCTTGAAGCTTTTTGCCAGGGATGGATTGATCGAAATGAGCTTGCCGCTGGATGACACTTCGATGATGCGCGTTTTAGTCTTGGCCTTCGCCCTCGTCTCTGCGTTCGATTGATGACCGCATCCCACCAGGCCGGATACCGCCCCGCACAAAACGATTCCCAAGGCACAATTGCGCTGCCATGGGCGCATACCACCGAGGTACCGCGCCGCGGGGGCAGAGCTTGTCAGATATTCATTCTGCTTCATGGGTGATGAACCTTTCCAGGTCGCGTTGGCATATCAACGACCTCCTTGACTCGTTGCTCGGAAAGCATTGCCTGGGCCAGCGCTAGACGATAATTCAGTTCGGTCGTTCGGTAACTGCGCTCGGCATCCAGAAAATTCAGAAGACTCGTGTCCCCTCGCAGATACGCATATTCACTGACCGACAGTGACTGCTGTGCCTCCGTCAGGTACCCGGAGCGGTAAAGGCTTACCACCTCCAGCGCACTCTGCTGCTGCGCATACGCGCTGCGCACCTGCGTCAGAACCAGTTGTTCGGCTGCATGCTCCTGGTCGTGCGCCTGCGTAATTTGCGCGCCGGCCAGTGCAACATTACCCTGGTTCCTGTCGAAAATTGGAACCCCGATCGTGATAAATCCGTCCAGATTATTGATGCCATAGATGTGCGTATATTGCACCGTCGTTCCCAGGTTGGGATGGGCATATGCCCTGGCCAGATGAAGCCGGCTCTGCGCTTCGGTGATGCCCTGCCGCGACGCGCGCAGATCGGGACGATATTGCAGCGCATCCGACTCCAGACCCAGCAGGCTGTTATGCGGTTTGCCCACCTCCAAATGCCCGATCACGTCGTAGTTCTGCGGCAGAGCTTCGAACCCTACCAGTTGCCGCAGATTATCCTTGGCCTCGATCACGGCCACTTCGGCGGATTTCAGATCGGTCTGAAACAGCAACCGCTGCAGCTTGAGCTTTAAAAGGCTTCCATAGCTGATGCTGCCTGCCTGATACTGCTTCTTGCTGATGTTCAGGCTCTTATCGAAGGTCGCCAGGTCCTTCTTCGCAAAACGCAGCTTCGATTCCGCATAAAGCACGTTGATGAACTGCGCGGCGACGTCGTACCGCAACATGCGCTCGTCGTTGCTCACCACCGACCTTGTAACGACCGTCGCGGCTCGCGCAGCCTTCATGCGCGCTGGCCGTTTGCCCCATAGCTCGAAGTCGTAACTGATGCCCGCATCGAATTCCGCGTTTTGGGTCAGGTTGCTGCCCGTAAATTTGCTTGGATTAAACACCGGAAGGAACTGCGCATCTGTACCGAATACCGGATTTGGCCGCAGCCCCGCCGTAATCTGATTCGCCTTGCTTTGCGAGATCAGTGTCAAATCCGCCTGCAGCGTCCGGTTGTGAATGATCGCCATCTGCTCTGCCTGGGCCAACGTGATGAGAACCTTCGGCTGCGGATGGGAAGATTGCGCGGCGGCGACTCCAGCGCCCAAAGCTGCAAGCAGCAGCAGTTCGCCTGCTCTCTGCAGCAAATGTGACAAATTGGAATGATCTTTAAACACGTCTCCCCTCAAAGCCAGAATGCATACAGGCTGTACATGACCGCCTAAAATGGTCTGTGATTTGTTTGCTTTCGGGCGAGGTGCTTTACAGTGGATGTATCGCAATACGGTGATCTGCCGGCAAGCTCGGAGAATGAATTACAAGTGAATCAAGGCAGCATCCAGACGATGCGATCTGGCTCTCGATTCCTGGTCTCCAGGTGCCCCATAATGCGACTAACCTTCCCTCCCCACGACAACAAGTAGCAATTGACGTTCCTAAAGGGGTTCAAAAAATGTAAGCTCTTGATCTTGCATGGCTAACAGGTAAATGGAGGAACTTGAACCGATGTCTCTCAGACGCACCAATTTGCTACTGCTCGGTAAATATTACGCGCTTGGTAGATTTTACCATGCTGTCATTTGTGTTTCCGGACAACGAAATAGCTTGCATTATATGGTGAAAATGCACGGCCAGCGCGTTGGCGCGAGCGCCTGTAGTCAGGCATCTTGAGTGATTCCACGCGAGCACGGAGTCAGATCAGTCAAAATCGCCGTCTATGGCATCGCTGTATGAGTTTCATTGTTCGAATTTGTGCAGCCCTTGCAATTTTCGATTGAATAGCCCGCTGTCTTGATGAGAATCCCATGCTGGAAATTTTGAAATGGCCGATTCTGTTCGCCGTTGCTCTGATCGCTTCCACGCTTGCTGCAGTCACCGGCTTCGGCGGAGCTGCGGTGCTTCTTCCTGTGCTGGTCGCAATCTTCGGCATGCGCGCCGCGGTTCCCATCTTGACCGTTGCCCAGTTAATCGGGAATGCAAGCAGAGTCTGGTTCAATCGCCGCGAACTCAATTGGCGGGTTGTCGGATGGTTTGCCCTCGGCGGCGTTCCCATGGCGCTCCTCGGAGGCTATCTCTTTGCCTCCGCCCCGCTCGTGGCGCTCACACGCTTGCTCGGCGGGTTTCTTTTGCTGGTTGTTGTGTGGCGTCATCTCCGGCCCTCTCTCGCGCGCTCGTTCCCCGTGCCTTTCTTCGCCGCGATCGGCGCTGGATCAAGCTTCCTCTCAGCCCTGCTTGGCAGCGTCGGACCCATTATGGCGCCGTTCTTCCTTGCGTTTGGTCTGGTGAAAGGCGCCTACATCGGAACAGAAGCCATGTCCACCGTGGTGATGCACGTCACCAAGTTAATTGCCTACAAGCAGACTTCGTTGCTTACGTTGTCCAATACGCTTGCGGGTCTGGCTCTCGGGCCAGTTATGATACTCGGATCGTTTCTCGGAAAGCGAATCCTGGATCGCCTCTCACAAAAAGTCTTTGTCACTCTGATCGAAGCCGTCCTCATCCTGGCCGGAATCATGTTTCTCTTCCGCGGCTGATCGGATGGCGTACGCATGCCCGGAAGGAAAAGCAACAGCTCTCAAATCGCCTCAGGCGGCTGCCGCGTATCCTGCCTGAGTCGGCTAACAGCCCTTGGTAAAAGTCCTGTTTTAAAAGGGCGCGACTTTAGTCGTGCCGTAAGTGCCAGAAAATCAATCAGGCTTCAGCCCCTGAGGGATTGGCTTCTCCAGATTTCAACTTTCACCACAGTCAAGTAGGGCCGGAGGCCCGCGAAAGTTCATTCAAGTCGCCTCGGGGCCGTGAGTTTCGCCCCAGGCTGCTATGGGACCCGTCGCTCTCATTTCCGAAGGTTTCAAGAATATCTCCACCTCCAGGCCGCGCTGTGGCCGATTCCGGCAAGTTACTGATCCTTCGCAAGCCTCCACGCACGACTTCACAATGGCCAGGCCCAGACCTACGCCGCCTGAATCGCTGCCCCGCGATAACTCCAGGCGGTAGAACGGGTCAAAGACGCGGTCGAGATCCGCAACCGGCAAGCCCGGGCCTTCGTCGGATACCCGAATAACAACCTTCTGGCGATCCCTGGATGCCGATATCACGATCGGGCCGGCTTCCCCTGCATAACGAACCGCATTCCGGACTATATTCGATAACGCCCGCTCCAGTAAGTCCCGGTTGGCCAAAACTTCAAGGTCGGCAGGAACATTGTTCTGAACCTGCGCCCGGGAATCGACATCCCTTTCCAGGATGGCCTTCACCACGCTGCC
>DAHVZZ010000260.1:0-1799 GCA_027323785.1 Acidobacterium sp.
CTCCTCGTCGAATTCGGACTCGTCGGCGACAATCACTCCCCCGCCCGCGCCGCCTATCTCGCCCTGCACCTCACCAACACCCTGCTCCTCCTCGGCGCACTGGCCATGACCGCCCATTTTCTCTCCCGCCGCACCGGATTCATGCGCGGCAGCCTCTCCGTCCGCAATCCCGCCGTTCCCATCGCCGGACTTGGCGTGACCCTCTTCGTCGGCGTCACCGGCTCGCTTGCCGCTCTCGGAGACACCCTCTATCCGGCCCACCACCTCATGCATGCCATGGCCGAGGACTTCTCCTCCCACAGCTCCTGGCTGCTGCGGATTCGCTGGCTCCACCCCGCCTTCGCCTTCCTCGCCGGCATCTTCATTCTCTGGCTCGTGCTCCGCGGCCTGCGCCGGCCCGCCGATCAGTTCCTCGCCCTCGGCGTCATGATCATGCTCTTCGTGCAGTACCTGCTCGGCCTCGCCGACCTCGCCATGCTCACCCCCATCGGCATGCAAATGGCGCACCTCTGCGGCGCCGACGTGCTCTGGATCTCCCTCGTCATCCTCAGCGCTCGCCTCTGCCTTCTGCCCAAAGCGCCGGCCCCGGCTCGATAACCCTCTCGCCGCGCGACCAGGCCAGCCGAAAAATGTAACCTCGCCCCCTTTTGGATCATCGACTTTCCAGTGCCTGCGTTCTCTTCCCGGTCCGACGGGCAACCCCCGCCTTCCCTGCAGCCTCTTTTCAGGGAAGGCCACAGACAGGATGGGTCGATGAAGGTTGCCAGTCCCTCGCTCCTCGCCGAGCAATACGGTCGTGTACGGCGGCAGACCCGCCACCTCTGCGAGCCTCTCACGCCGGAAGACATGATGGTGCAGTCCTGCCCTGAGGCCAGCCCCGCCAAATGGCACCTCGCCCACACCACCTGGTTCTTTGAAACCTTCGTCCTCCGCGATTTCCTCCCCGGCTACCGCCCCTTCAACCCGGATTTCGTTTGGCTCTTCAACAGCTACTACAACGCCGTCTCCGCTCAGCCGGAAAAGAAGCTCCGTGCCTCCTTTTCCCGCCCCGGACTCGCCGACATCCTTGCGTATCGCCGTCACGTCGATGCCGCCATCGACGACCTCGCCTCCCGCGAACCCACGGAAGAAGCTGTGCGCCGCATCCACCTTGGTCTCAACCACGAGCAGCAGCATCAGGAGCTGCTCCTCACGGACATCAAGCACGCCTTCTGGTCCAATCCGCTGCATCCGGGCTATGCTTCCGGGGCCAATCCCGGCCGCCCACCCAAACCCTCTCCCGCCGCCATCGTCGATGTCCCCGGTGGACTCGTCGAAATCGGCAACTCCGGCGAGAGCTTTTGCTTCGACAACGAGACTCCGCGCCACCACATCTTTCTCGACCCCTTCCGCCTGGCGTCCCGGCCCGTCACCTGCGCCGAATACCTCGAATTTGTCCGGGACCGCGGCTACTCCCGCCCGGAGCTGTGGCTCTCCGAAGGCTGGACCACCGTCCAGACCGAGCGCTGGCAGGCGCCCCTCTACTGGCGTCGCGAGTCGGACTCCGCCCCCTGGGAAGTCTTCACCCTCCGCGGCATGCTTCCGCTCGAAGACCTCCTGACCACTCCGGTTTGCCACATTAGCTACTTCGAGGCCGACGCCTTCGCTCGCTGGGCCGGCAAACGCCTCCCCACCGAAGCAGAATGGGAGATCGCCGCCGCCAACATGCCCGTCAGCGGCAACCTGCTTGAGAGCGGTTCTCTTCACCCCCAGCCATCCACATCCGCCGCGCCGCTCCGGCAGCTCTTTGGCGATGTCTG
>DAHVZZ010000004.1:0-5988 GCA_027323785.1 Acidobacterium sp.
AACCGCCTGACGGCGCTCCTCGCCTGGCGGTTGCATCCCATTTCCGAAAGGAGATCAGCACAAGATGCAGTTCTTTGGCGGAATGTTCGCTTATCTCAGCCAACACTGGCACGGCCTGCTCTGGGCGGGCATTATTCTCGCGTCGGCAATCATTCTTTCGCTTATCGTTCGCGCAATCGTCTTCTGGATTCTGCGCCGCGTCACCCGCAATCGCGGCAAGCTCATCGGCCATTCCCTCGTTACGCACGGCCAGGGGCCCACCCGATGGATCTTTCCTCTCCTCGCCTGCCTCATCGTCCTGCCCGGCCTTCCGCTGCCGCACACACTCCGCACCGTGCTCCTGCACGTCATTGGCATCGGCCTCATTGCGGCCAGCTGCTGGCTCATCATCCTCTTCGTCGAGGTCATCGCCGACCTGCTCGCTGGCCGCTATCGCATCGACGTTTCCGACAATCTCACAGCCCGCCGTATTCAGACGCAGTTCCACATGCTGCACCGCATCGTCATCGTTTTGGTCATCGTCATCGGTGTTGCTATCAGCCTCATGACCTTCCCCACCATTCAGCGCTTCGGCGACAGCATCCTCGCGTCCGCCGGTGTCGCCAGCCTCGTCGTCGGCCTCGCCATGAAGGGCACTCTCGAGAACCTCGTCGCCGGCATCCAGATTGCCTTCACCCAGCCCTTCCGCATCGAGGATGCCGTCGTCATCCAGGGCGAATGGGGCTGGATCGAGGAGATCGGCACCATGTTCGTCGTGGTCCGCATCTGGGACCTTCGCCGCCTCGTCATCCCGCTCTCCTGGTTCCTTACCAATGCCTTCCAGAACTGGACCGTCAGAAGCGCCGAACTCCTCGGCCACTGTTACATCTACGTCGATTACACCGTCCCCGTCGAGCCCCTCCGCGCCGAGCTGAAACGCATCTGCGAATCCACGAAACTCTGGGCCGGCAAAGTCTGCGTCCTCCAGGTCTCCGATTTCCATCAGAACGTCATGCAGCTGCGCGCCCTCATGGATGCCCGCAATTCCGGCGAAGCCTGGGACCTTCGCTGCTATGTCCGCGAGCACATCATCGACTTCATCCGGAAAAACTATCCCGGCGGCCTGCCCCGCTACCGCGGCGAATTTGGCGGACCTCGCGAAGAGCCTGTGCCGCTCCCTGAAGCATCTCAACCGCTCGGCGTGCCTTCGCCCGGCGGTGGCGCTCCCGGAGCCGCACCGCTGCCCGGCGATCCGCTTCGCCCCACCCCATAGCCGGCCGACATCCCGCTCCGTGAGAAGATATTCCTTCTCACGGAGCGACTACCTCTGACGACTGCGGCTTCCCAATCCGTTCTGCTTTGGTTTCGGCTCGACTTGCGGCTCGGCGACAACGCCGCTCTTGCCGCCGCTCTCGCTACGGGCCTTCCCGTGATTCCCATCTTCCTCTGGGATTCCGAACACGACAACGCCATCGCACCCGGCGCCGCTTCCTGCTGGTGGCTGCATCATTCGCTGCTTCGCCTGGTCCAGTCCCTCCAGGCTCACGGATCCCGGCTCATCGTCCGCCGCGGCCCTTCCGCCCTCACACTCGCCGCTCTGGCCCGCGAAACCGAATCCGCACGCATCTTCTGCAACCGGGTCGTCAACCCAACGGCCCCCAGCGACACCAGCCTCGCCGGCCGGCTCCGCGCGGAGGGAATTTCCCTCGAAACCTGCACACCCAGCCTCCTCTTCGAGCCTGGCTCCATACGCAACACCTCCGGCGGCCCATTCCAGGTCTTTACTCCCTTTTGGCGTGCCTGCCTCAATCAGCGTGCCTCCATCCCCGCGCCGCTCGACGCTCCGCAGCATATTCCTCCGTCCCCGTCCTGGCCGCGTTCGCTCACCGTCGCAGACCTCGATCTGGAGCCTCGCATCGACTGGGCTGCCGGCATTCGCGCCGCCTGGTCCCCCGGAGAAGCCGCCGCGCTTTCCCGACTGCAATCCTTCCGGCCCTCCCTCACCGAATACGCCACCGAGCGCGATCGTCCCGATCACGAAGGCAGTTCACGCCTCTCGCCCCATCTCCACTTCGGCGAAGTTAGCCCCGCCCGCATCTGGCATTCGCTCGCCGGGTGCCCTGGCGCCGAGCCATACCTCCGCCAGCTTGCCTGGCGCGAGTTCGCCCATCACCTCCTCAGCGAATATCCGCACACTCTCCAGCAGCCGTTCCAGCCGCAATTCCGTCACTTCCCCTGGCGTAGAAATCGGCGTCTCCTTCGCGCCTGGCAAAAGGGACGCACCGGCTATCCCATCGTGGATGCCGCCATGCGCGAGCTCTGGACCACCGGCTGGATGCACAATCGCGCCCGCATGATCGTCGCATCATTTCTGGTCAAGCACCTGCTCATTCCATGGCAGGATGGCGCTGCCTGGTTCCTCGACACGCTCGTCGACGCCGACCTCGCCAACAACACCATGGGCTGGCAGTGGGTCGCCGGCTGCGGGGTCGATGCCGCACCCTATTTCCGGATCTTCAATCCTGTGCTGCAGGGAGAAAAATTCGATCCTCAGGGCGACTACGTCCGCCGCTGGCTTCCCGAATTAGGTGCGCTTCCGGCTGAACACATTCACCAGCCATGGAACGCGCCCCCGCTGGTTCGGACAGCAGCCGGCGTGCACCTGGACTCGAACTGGCCGCTCCCGATCGTCGATCACGCGCAAGCCCGCGCCGCTGCCCTCGCTGCCTTGTCTGAGATGAAAGCCGCTGCCCGATAAGTCCGTTTCAGCGCCGCGCCTTGGCCTTCAGCCGGTCCACCACAAACCGCGGCACCAGACCGTCCACAGAGCCGCCCAGCTCAAATACCTCTTTCACCAGCCGCGAGCTCACAAATGAATACTGCGCGTCCGGCATCAGAAAGATTGTCTCCACGTCCGGAGACAGCCGCCGATTCATCAGCGCCATCTGAAATTCGTATTCGTAATCGCTGATCGCACGAATCCCGCGCACCACGGCATGGGCGCGCTGTTCCCGGGCAAAGTCCACCAGCAGGCCGTCGAACGTCGAAACAGATACGTTCTCGAACGCAGCCGTGCCTTCCGTCAGCATGCCCACCCGCTCCTCCACCGAAAACAGCGGACTCTTCGCTGAATTGCGCAGAATCGCCACCACCAGGTGGTCGAAGATCTTCGAGGCACGGGCAATCAAATCCAGATGACCGTTGGTCAGCGGATCGAAGCTGCCCGGATAAATGGCCTTTACGGTATTCACGCAGTTGAATTCTACCCGGTTTCCAGGCGCTAAGACGCCAGTCGCGAACACTGCGCACCGGCACAACCACCATCCCGATCAGCCGGCTGGCTTCTCTGCCGTTTTTGCGGCCAATGGAGAGGGCTCCAGTTTGCGCGCCGGACCCGTCGACTCGCGCACAATCAGCTCCGGCTCCATCACAATTTCCGCCGGCCAATCCTGCTCCGGATTGGCAATCCGCTCCAGCAGCACCTGCGCCGCCTTCAACCCCATCTCCCGCAGCGGCTGCTTCACCGTCGTCAGGCTCGGCCGGGCAAAGGCGGCTGTGATAATGTCGTCGAAACCCACCACCGAGATATCTCCCGGAACCTCCAGCCCCACATCGCAAATCGCCCGCACCGCGCCGATCGCTGAGATGTCGTTGAAGCAGAAGACAGCCGTGAAATCCCGCCGATTCGCCAGCAGCCGTTTCATCTCTTCATATCCGGCCAGTGGCGACTGCCCCGCTTCGTGCAGTTCCATGCACAACTCCGGCGCCACTTCGATCCCCATCTCAGCCGCGACATTCACAATGCTCTTCCACCGGTACTTTGCATCCGTAATGCCGTGCGCGCCCTTCATAAACGCGATCCGCTGGTGCCCCAGATCGCGCAGATGGTTCAATGCCAGCCGCGCCGCCTGATCGTGGTCAATCACCACATTCGTCACGCCCTGTCCCGCATTGTGCGAAGAAACCGCCACCGTCGGCACCGATACATGAACTTCCGCAGGAGTATCCAGCAGCAGCAGTCCGTCCACCGCACGCTCCATCAGCCGTCTGGAATACTCATCCACCAGTTCGCGGCGTCGATAATGGCTCGCAGTGACGTAGAAATAATGGGATTTCAGCAGGTGCTTCTCGATGGCGTTCATCACCACCGGAAAATATCCGTCGCTCAGATCCGGCACAATCACGCCCACGGACATGCTGCGGCTGTTGCGCAGCGACCGCGCAAAGTAATTCGGCCGATAGTGAAACTTCCTCGCCGCTTCCAGCACCCGCTCCCGCGTATGCTGCGGAATCGACCGCCCCGCCGGCGAGTTATTCAGGACCAGCGATACCGTCGTCTGCGAGAGCTCAAGGTATTGAGCCAGCTGCTTCAGGTTCAGCGTCCGTCGCTCCGGCGCCGATCGCCCGCCAGCTCCGTCCTGGGTGCGGCTCGATGGAATCGCGGCTTCCTTCTTCCCCTGGATCATTCTGTTCCGGAAGCCCCGCTTCCCCAAAAGTCGATGTCGGCAGGCTTCACGTTCATTACAGGAACAATATCAGAGTCGGCCTCGGTCATGCTTCTTCCCATTCTCCGAAAACATCGCCGAGCGCCCCGCAAATCTCGCCCAGCGTCGCATATGCCCGCACGCAGTCAAGAATGTACGGCATCGTGTTCGCCGCCGAAAGCCGCCCTGCCGCGCCCTCCGGCTCCTGCTCCGCCGCTTTCCGGAGCGCCTCCAGCGAGCGCCTCACCGCATCCCCGGAACGCTGCGCTCTCAGCTTCTTCAGCTTGGCCGTCTGCGCCTCGCGCACGCTCTCCCCGATATACAGAATCTCCGGCGGCGGCTCGTCGATCGCGTACCGGTTCACCCCCACGATGATCTTCTCGCCCGCCTCCACTGCCCGCTGATACGCATAGCTCGCTTCGGCAATCTCCTTCTGCGGATACCCGGCTTCAATCGCCTTCACCATCCCGCCCATCGCGTCCAGCTTTTCAAAATACCTGTGCGCGCCCTGCTCCATATCGAGCGTCAGCTTTTCCACGAAGTAAGACCCGCCCAGAGGATCCACCGCCTCCGTCACTCCGGATTCATGCGCCAGAATCTGCTGCGTGCGCAGAGCGATGCGCGCCGCATCCTCTGTCGGCAGCGCCAGGGCTTCGTCGTAGGCGTCCGTATGCAATGACTGCGTGCCCCCCATCACCGCCGCCAGCGCCTGCAATGCCACCCGCGCGATATTGTTCATCGGCTGCTGTGCCGTGAGCGAGACGCCCGCCGTCTGCGTGTGAAACCGCATCCATGCCGATCGCGCCTTCTTTGCTCCAAATCGCTCCGTCATCGTGCGGTACCATACCTTCCGTGCCGCCCGGTACTTCGCGATCTCCTCGAAGAAATCGTTGTGCGCGTTGAAAAAGAAACTTAGCCGCGGAGCAAAATCGTCCACCGCCAGGCCGCGCCGCAGCGCCCACTCCACATATTCCACGCCGTCGTAGAGCGTGAATGCCAGCTCCTGCAGCGCCGTCGATCCCGCCTCGCGAATGTGATACCCCGAAATCGAGATCGGATTGAACCTCGGCGTTTCCCGCGCTCCGAACTCCAGCGTATCCACCACCAGCCGCATCGATGGCTTCGGCGGATACACATACTCCTTCTGCGCGATGTACTCCTTCAGAATGTCATTCTGCAGAGTCCCCGAGAGCTTCGCCCAGTCCGCCCCCTGCCGCTCCCCCACCACCAGATACATCGCCCACAGCACCGCCGCCGGCGAGTTGATGGTCATCGAAACCGTCGTCGTATCCAGCCGGATCCCGGCGAACAGCGTCTCCATATCCTCCAGCGAATCGATGGCCACGCCGCACTTGCCCACTTCGCCTTCGCTGCGCGCGTCGTCCGAATCGCATCCCATCAGCGTCGGCAGATCGAAGGCCACCGAAAGCCCGCCCGCTCCCCCGGCCAGCAGATATTTGTAACGCTCATTGGTCTCTTCTGCCGACGCGAATCCGGAAAACTGCCGCATCGTCCACAGCCGCCC
>DAHVZZ010000284.1:0-6851 GCA_027323785.1 Acidobacterium sp.
AGGCCATGCTCATCGCCATTGAAAACGGCTACCAGGCCGCGCTCATGGCGCCCACGGAGATCCTCGCCACCCAGCACTACCTCTCCGCCCGCCGCATCCTCGAAAAATCCGCCAAACGCTACCGCATTACTCTGCTCACCGGCTCGCTCGAAGAGGACGTCAAGCGCACCGCCCGCCGCAAAATCTTCCAGCACGAAGCCGACCTCGTCATCGGCACCCACGCCCTCATCGAGGAAAAAGTCGAGTTCGCCCGCCTCGGCCTCGTCGTCGTCGACGAGCAGCACCGCTTCGGCGTGATGCAGCGCTTCCGTCTCATGAAGAAGGACGGTGGCGAGCCCGACGTCCTCATCATGACCGCCACGCCCATCCCCCGCACCCTGGCGCTCTCGCTATACGGCGATCTCGACCTCAGCATCCTCGACGAACTGCCCCCCGGGCGCACCCCCATCGTCATCCGCCAGGTCTCTGACGCTCGCTCCTCCGAGGTCTGGCAGTTCGTCCGCGAACAGGCCGCCAAAGGACACCAGACCTACGTCGTCTACCCCGTCATCGAAGGCTCTAAAGACGACCAGCCCGAGCTGGACTTCGCCGAACCCGAGCCCGAACCGGAACCAAAGCCTGCGAAGAAGTCCTCAAAGAAGCCCAAAACCGAGGTCCTCTTCCAGCAGTCCATCCCCAAGCTCCCCCTCAAATCCGCCACGGATATGTACGAGCGCCTTCGCCACCAGGAGCTCTCCGGCCTGCGCGTCGCGCTCCTCCACGGCCGCCTCTCCGCCGACGACAAGGAGGTCGTCATGCGCCGCTTCCAGCGCGGTGAAATCGACGTCCTCATCGCCACCACCGTCATCGAAGTCGGCGTGGACGTCCCCAACGCCACCGTCATGGTCATCGAGCACGCCGAGCGTTTCGGCCTCGCTCAGCTCCACCAGCTCCGCGGACGCGTCGGCCGCGGAGCCGCAAAGTCGTACTGCATCCTCATGACCGGCGGCCAGCTCTCCCCGCACGGAGAAGAGCGACTCGCCGCCATGGTCCGCACCCAGGATGGATTTGAATTAGCCGAACTGGATCTGCAGCTCCGCGGCCCCGGCGAATTTTTCGGAACCCGCCAGGCCGGCCTCCCCAGCTTCCGCGTCGCCAGCCTCATCCGCGACCGCCAGCTGCTCGAACGCGCCAAAGAAGAAGCTGCCCGTTACATGGAAAAGGCCAGCGAAGAATCCACTCCGGAAGAAAAGCGACAGGTCTGGAAACAACTCACCGGCCCCTACCAGCGCCGCTACGGCCTCGCCGAGGCCGGGTAGATACACCTCACCACGTCACCCCCGGATACATGCTCCCCATCCGTTCCGCCCGGTACACATTCGTGTTCGCCACGTGCATCTGCCATACCGTCCGCGGATTCTTCCCCATGGTCATCTCGTAAATATCCGAATCCCGTCCCACGTTGCACAAATCGATCCCAATGTCCCCATTCGCCAGCGGCTGCACGCCTCCGCCCCACGACGAATACAGCTTCGGCGGAAACACCTTCCGGAACACCACCGTTGCAGTCCTCGCCTTCGCGTCGACCCGAAAAATCGGCGCCGTCGTGTAGCAAGGTCCCGCACCCTTCGTTCCGCACTCCTTGCCATCCGCCAGAATCCGCCCGTACCCGTTGTCCATCATCCCCAGTTCAAAGACACCCGCGTCGCGATCCCCAAACACCGCCGGCTCATGCTGCCCGTAGTTCCAGTCCTCCGGAGCGGTCCCGCCAACCAACCGGAAATCGCCGCCCGGTCCCAGCCTCCACAGAACCTTGCCGGACCCATGCCCGTTGTCGAAATCGATCTTGATCACCCAGTCCTGCGTCCGCATGGACACCAGCAGGTTCCCGTCATCCTTCGTGTACAGAACCGCGTTCGTATGCGTCCAGTCCGGAAAATCCTTCGGATGCCGCAGCACGCTCAAATGAGCGAACTCGTTCCACGTCCACACCGGCTCGAAATTCTTGTTCAGGTCCACCAGCACGTCGCCGATCACCCGCGTCTTCCCTGGATACCCCGGCAGATTCTCAAACACCTTCGTCCCATTGGCAATCACGATCAGATTCCCATTCGGCAACTGCGTCACGTCGTGATGCACCATCTCCAGCGTCGGCCCCTTGTAACCGTGCGCCCGCAGTCTGCGATTCAGCTCCGGCATCGTCAGCTGCCGCACCGTTCGTCCCGTCAGATCCACCTCCTGCAGCAGCACCGTCGTTCCCGGCGGAGGTGTCCCACCCGGGTTGAACCGCAGCGCGTGCGACGCCAGCCCGATCAGCATCACAAAATCCCCGTTCGGCATCGGCTTAATCGGATTGATGATCGTCGAAAACCGATCCTCCGGCGGCAGCGTCTTCCACAGCGACGCGTCCCACAACCGTCCCTTTTCCTTTCCACCGACCAGATGCGTAACGCCGTGCCACCACCCCGCCAGCGTCAGATACGCTGCGCGCTCGTCCCGATGGATCTGCACTACCTGTGACGACTGCCGGCCGGAGTAGTTGTATGCCCACAGCACATGCCCCTGCAGATCCGTCACAATCGCCTGGTAGTAATGCCCGATCGTCGGATTCAGCAGTTCCACCCCCGTCTGCGGCTGCCCTTCCGTTTTCACCTTGATCGGCGGAATCATCCCGGCCGAATAATGTCCGGTCCCGAAGACGTGGTCCCTGTCGTCCACTGTCGTCCCGTCGGCAAACTGCACCTCGGCCCGCATGTGGTACCGCGTGTCGCCACGCATTCCCGCCACCAGAATCTTCACCGTCTGGTTCGCCTGTGCCGGAACCGTCCATGTGCGTTTTCCATAGGCCGCCGTCCGCCCAAACTCCACCGTCACCGTCGCCGCCGAGTGCGGCCGGATCGTGTACTGCGCCACCTGCGGGTTCTGCGTCGGCGCAACCATCCCCGCATCGAAGGAGTCCGCCCCATGGCCGATGACCACCACCTGCCGGGGCCTGCATCCCACCGCCAGCAGCGACGCCAGCATCACCACCGCGCCCCGCGCCACCCACCCAGTAACTTTTCGATTCAATGCGTTTCCCCGTTTTAGCCGAGGCTGGAAGGTTCCTGCTCCGGAAAGTCATCACATGGCGCAGCCATGACTGGCGCCTTGCCCGCTCACATCTTCGCTGTGACGTTGCATCCATTATCTTCACTCGTCAGCCCGTTCGCCATCCTGGAACTGCCCGGCACCCAGGTCCGTGCTATGCTTAAAGCACGCTCAGTTGTTTGGTTGTGAGCCGTTCCCGCCTTCATCCGCCGGACCGCCTTCCACATAAAGTCCAGGCCCCTCAGCGTAATGGCCCTTTGTCATGGTTTTTCCGGGCCAGGCTGCCGCGCCAGTGCGCATCCCAGCCGAAGACGCAGCGTGTGGGTTTTCAAATCCTGACTTCGGCGCTCTGTCTGCGCCTCCGGGTTTCCTGCATATCGACGAATGAATTTTCCGGCCGCCGCGCTTCCAGCGCCGCGCCAGACACAATCGGCTCGCCGCCAGTGGCGCTTCCATGGATGAGTTGGGGATTGCCCCCACGGATGGAGTTCCCGGCAGGCCTGGGCCTCACAGGATCAAATTGAACAGCTTTTCTGAAATGCCTCTTTCCGCGGCTCTGCAGCAGCAGATTGCACGCGCAAACTTCATCACCCCCACGCCCGTTCAGGCCCAGGCCATTCCGCCTGCCCTCGAAGGGCGCGACGTTCTCGCCACTGCCCAGACTGGCACCGGCAAAACCCTCAGCTTCCTCATTCCGCTCTTTGAACGCATGCCGAAGAACACCGGCTCCAAAGCCGCCTCCGCGCTCGTCCTGTTGCCCACCCGCGAGCTGGCTATGCAGGTCATCGATCGCTGGCGTCAGCTCACCGGCTCCACCCGCGGAACGGCCATGGTCTGCGGTGGCCTCGCCGAAGGCCCGCAGCTGGATGCCATCCGCCGCGGTGTCCGCCTCATCGTCGCCACACCTGGCCGGCTGGAAGACTATCTCAACCGTAATCTCGTCGATCTCAGCGCCATTAAGATGCTCGTCCTCGACGAGGTTGACCGCATGCTCGACATGGGCTTCAAACCCGCCATGCGCCGCATCGTCGGCGCTCTCCCTCGGCAGCGCCAGACGCTCTGCTACTCGGCCACCCTCAGCCGCGAAATCGGCGAAGTGGCCCAGGCGTACCTCAGCAATCCTGTCCGCGTCGAAATCGGCTCCGTCCTGCGCCCCTCGCCCAACGTTGAGCTGCAGACCTTCGATGTCACGCCGGACAGGAAGCAGGCACTCCTCGAGCACCTGCTCGGCTCGCATCAGGGCAGCTTCCTCGTCTTCGTCCGTACCAAGCACGGAGCCGACCGCGTTGCTCGCCGTCTCGTGAACGCCGGACACGCCGCCACCCGCATCCATGGCGACCGCACCCAGTCCCAGCGCAACTCCGCTCTGCGCAGCTTCGCTCAGGGCCAACACCGAGTCCTCGTGGCCACGGACGTTGCTGCCCGCGGCATCGATGTCGCCGACGTTGCGCATGTCGTCAATTTCGATATGCCGAAGGAGGCCGAGGATTTCGTTCACCGCGTCGGCCGCACCGGCCGCGCCTCAGCTCGCGGAGTCGCTTCCACCTTCGTCTCGCCCGACGAGCAGCACGAAGCGCGCAAAATGGAACGCGCTCTGGCCATCACCACCAGAAAATTCCGCGTCCGTCCCAATACCGAAGCGCAGCCAGCCGAGGCTCGTACCGCCTGAACTGCAGCGGCGCCGCATTGCGCTCCTCCCCATGCGGCGCCGCACGCTTCCCTCGCGTGTCTCAATACGGCGTGCGCCCGCCCGTCACCCCATACACTTCCGCCGTCACATAAGTCGCATCCTGCGACGCCAGAAATACATACACCGGGGCCAGTTCCGCCGGCTGCGCCGCCCGCTCGAACAGCGTATTCTTCCCGAACTCCGGCAGATGCCCCTTTGGCATCGTTGACGGAATCAGCGGTGTCCACACCGGTCCCGGAGCCACTCCGTTCACCCGAATCTGCTTCTTTGCCAGTGCCTTTGCCAGTACCTTCGTCAGGCTGACCAGGGCCGCCTTGGTCGGCGCATACGCCGGCAGCGACGCGCTCGGCTCAAATGACTGAATCGAACATGTGTTGATGATCGAGCCGCCCGGCGGAATCCTCTGCGCCGCTGCCTGCGACAAATAGAACGTCCCAAACACATTCGTCCGGAACGTCCTCTCGAATTCATCCTCTGGCACCTCGCCAATATCTTCGTAGGTCCGCTGGAAGCCTGCGTTATTCACCACAATGTCGACGCACCCCAGTTTCTTCTCCGCCGTTTCCACTAACTTTTGGCAATATTTCTTTTTCCCCACATCGCCTGGCGCCAGAATCGCCTTGCGTCCGGCTTCCTGCACCCATTTCGCGGTTTCAGCCGCGTCCTCTTCTTCTTCCGGCAAGAAGCTCAGCACCAGGTCCGCACCTTCCCGCGCGTAAGCGATCGCCACCGCTCGGCCGATCCCGCTGTCCGCGCCCGTGATGATTGCCACTCTGTTTTTCAGCCTGCTGTTTCCCGCATAACTCTGCTCGCCGTGGTCCACGGCCGGAACCATCTTCCCTTCCCTGCCCGGCGGCGCCTGCTTTTCAGCGGAATATGGCGGTTGTGGCTCGGCTTGCTTCGGCTGTTGTTTGGTGTTTCTGGACATAACCTGCTCAGATGCCGCCCCCGTCTTCCCGGTTTTGCGCCATAAACACGCGCCCCCGCCTGCAACCACAGCCCGTCGCGGCGGCTTCCAACTCCCCGGGAGATGAATGATGAATGCATCCGATGTTCTCGTCGAGCGCCTGATTGCCTGGGGCGTGGACACGATCTTTGGCATTCCCGGAGACGGCATCAACGGCGTCTTTGAATCGTTGCGCAAAAATAAGGACCGCATCCGCTTTGTCCACATGCGCCACGAAGAAGCTGCCGCCTTCGCCGCCTGCGCCTACGCTAAGTTCACCGGCCGTCTCGGCGTCTGTATCGCCACTTCCGGCCCCGGTGGCATCCACCTGCTCAACGGCCTCTACGACGCCAAAATGGACGGCCATCCCGTCCTCGCCATCACCGGCATGCAGCACTCTGACCTCATCGGCACCTTCACCCAGCAGGACGTCTCGCTCGACAAGCTCTTCCAGGACGTCGCCGTCTACAACGAGCGCGTCATGAGCGGCGCACACATGGAAAGCGTCTGCGACCTCGCCGTCCGCTCCTCCATCGAGAAGCGCGGCGTCTCGCACATCACCATCCCCATCGACATTCAGGTGCAGGAATCGAAGAAAGGCCGCTCTTCGCGCAATCCACCGCACCACACATCCGCCACGCCGGCCTTCTCCGATCACCTGCCCTCGCGCGTCGATCTCGAACACGCCGCCGACATCCTCAACCGCGGCAAGCGAATCGCCATCCTCGCCGGCCAGGGCGCGCTCAATGCCACCGCCGAACTGGAGCAGGTCGCCGAAATCCTCGGCGCGCCCATCATCAAGGCTCTCCTCGGCAAAGCCGCCGTCCCCGACGACAGCCCTTACACCACCGGCGGCATCGGCCTCCTCGGCACCGAGCCATCTCAGGACGCGCTCGAAGACTGCGACACTCTCTTCATCGTTGGCTCATCCTTCCCCTATGTCGAATTCCTGCCTGAGCCAGGCGACGCCAAATGTGTCCAGATCGACATCGATCCGCAGCGCATCGGCCTCCGCTATCCCGCCGATGTCGGCCTCGTTGGCAGTTCCCAGGCCTGCCTCGAAGTCCTCATCCCCCTGCTCAAACAGCACGACAAAGGCTTCCTGAAGAAGGCTCAGCGCCGCAAAAAGGACTGGCAGGAAACCATGGA
>DAHVZZ010000385.1:0-8541 GCA_027323785.1 Acidobacterium sp.
GGCGGAGGGACCGAAATGGGCCGAAGGGGTTAATCTGCATTCAGTGGAATTTGTAAACATATTTGCACCTGATCGCGTCTAAAGCGCCAAAACCCCGTCTCGATGCGGGGACTGTTTGCAGTTCCACCGGTATTCCTGCGATCCTTTCTGTTCTTCAGTCGGATGTTGTCCCCCAGGAGCGCGCAGCGGCGCTCGGCAGTCTTCCCCTAACCTGAGCCGGTGGTCCGGCGAACTACGAGGTAAGTCACCATGCGTTTCGGATTGGTTCGATCCCTGCCAGTGGTGTTGGCTGCGGCGCTGCTGGCCGCGGCGCCGATTTCAGCATTCAGCCAGCCGGTCAACAACCGGATCGCCGCGGGGATCAGTTCCGGAGCGATGGTGCGGCTGCGCGGAACGGTGAGCCCGCGCATTGCCGGCGGGATCGCACTGGGCAGGCTGAATCCGGGAACGCGCATCGACGGGATCACCATGTTTTTTGCTCCCAGCGCAACGCAGAAGGCGGAGCTGGACGCGCTGGTGAAGGCCCAGCAGACACCGGGTTCGCCGGAATATCACCAGTGGCTGACTCCGGCTGAGTATGCGGATATGTTTGGGCTGAGCCCCAGCGACGTGGCGAAGGTGGAGAACTGGCTGGAGTCGCAGGGCTTTAACGTGGAGAGCGTCGCTCCCAGCCGCAATGCCATTGTGTTTTCCGGCACGGCGGAGCAGGTGGAAACAGCCTTCCGGACGCAGATGGAACAGTACCGCATCAACGGCGAAACACACTTTGCCAATGCCACGCCGCTGTCCATACCGGCGGCTCTGGAGGGAGTGGCGAGCGCGGTGATGAACCTGACCACCTTCCGGCTGCACCCGATGGTGGACTTCAAGCGCCAGGTGAGTGCGCGGCCGGCGTTTACTTCCGCGCAGACCGGCAATCACTTTTTCACGCCCGGCGATGTGGCAACCATCTACGACGTAACGCCGGCCTACGATTCCGGCTTCAACGGCAGCGGCGAGACGATCGCAGTGGTGGGGCAGTCGGCGATCCAGCTATCGGATATTGAGGCGTTCCAGACCGCGGACGGGCAGACAGTGAAGGATCCGATCCTGAAGCTGGTGCCGAACACGGGGACCTCGACGGTGGTGAGCGGGGACGAGTCGGAATCGGACCTGGACCTGGAGTACAGCGGCGGCACGGCGCCGGGGGCGACCATCGACTTCGTTTACACGGGGAGCAACTCCAACGCGGGAGTTTTCAACGCGCTGCAGTATGCGGTGGCCAACGATGTGGCGCCTGTCATCAGCATGAGCTATGGCGGTTGCGAAACGCAGCTGAGTGCGCAGGTCTTCGGGACGTACGAAACAGTGCTGCAGCAGGCAGCCACCCAGGGGCAGACGGTGGTTGTGTCCTCCGGCGATACCGGCTCGACCGGCTGCTGGGGCACCACGAACACCTCGACCGCACAGCAGCAGGCGCTGGCGGTGCAGTACCCGGCCAGCAGCGCCTATGTGACGGCAGTGGGTGGGACGGAGTTTCCGGCGGCGGACGTGGCCTCGACGAACACAACCTACTGGAAGTCGGCCAATGGCAGCGACGTGGTGAGCTCGGCTTTGTCCTATATTCCTGAGATCGCGTGGAACGACGATGTCTCCTGCGGACAGTACGCTACGCAGACGAATTCGCCGAGCCAGGCGCTCTGCTCCGGCGGAGGCGGCACGAGCGCGACCATCACGCGGCCGAGCTGGCAGACGGGAGTGCCGGGAATTTCAGCGGGGAATTACCGCCTGGTCCCCGACGTCTCGCTGAATTCCTCGCCGAATGTAGGCGGCTATCTCTTCTGCACCAGCGACAAGGCGGCATGGAACACCACCAGCTCGCCGATCCAGCAAGCCAGCTGCAACAGCGGGTTCCGGGATGCGGCGACGGGCGAGCTGACCGTGGCCGGCGGCACCAGCTTCGCGGCGCCGATCTTTGCCGGCATGATGGCGATTATGAATCAGGAGCTGAGCGCAAAGGGGCTGGGCGAGGTGAACACGAAGCTGTACACGCTGGCGGCTTCCTCTTCGACCTATGCGGCGGCATTCCACGACATCACCAGCGGCGGCAATAACTGCACCGCCGGTTCGCCGTACTGCACCGGAGCGGCTGTATCGGATTACCTGACCACAGCTGGTTATGACGAAGCGACCGGACTGGGATCGATCGACTTCGCCAATCTGGAAGCGGCCTGGGCAGCCACGGTGAGCGGTGGCGGAGGAACGGGCTCGGCCAGCTTTGGCTTATCGGCCGCGAATGTCTCGGCGGCGCAGGGCAGCTCAGTGAAATCGACGGTCACCATCGCCTCACTGAACTCCTATGCGGGGACCGTGAACTTCGCCGTTTCGGCCACCAGTGGCTCGTCTCTGGCGACTTATGGGTGCTACGCGATCAACAACACTGGGGTGACGGCGGGCAGCACGGCAACGGCCACATTGACCATCTACACCTCGAAGAGCGCGTGCAGCGCCTCAGGCGTGCAGAGCTTTGTTCGCAAGGGAGCTGGAACGGTCGCTTCGTCGAAGGACGGCAGTCCGCTGCGCCGCGGCATTCCGGCGGGAGCGGCCGCGCTGGCCGGCGTGCTGCTCTTCGGTTTCAGGAAATCCAGGAAAATGAGGACGCTGCTGGGCTGTCTGGTTGTGGTGGCGATCCTGAGCTTTGCCGCCGGATGCGGCGGGACGAGCGGAACGAGCCCCTCGAATAATTCGGGGGGCGGCACTTCGACCTCGACAGACGTGGCGAAGGGCACTTACACCGTCACGGTGAAGGGGACCGACTCGGCGAATTCGAGCCTGACCGCTTCGACGACATTCACCCTGACGGTGGACTGATCCGGAGACCTGCGCATTGCGCGCGCAGGCCGCTTCGCTTCGCATAAAACCAAAAAGGCTGGGATGCGGAATGCTTCCCAGCCTTTTGTTTTGTCCGTTGTTGAGGCCAATTAACGGGCGGCCGTGGCCTGCAGGTACTCCTCGAAGGGCCCCTTGAAGTCCTCGACCTTGCCATGATCGAAGTGCCAGATACGGGTGGCGACTTCGTCGATGAGGTCGTGGTCGTGGGTGACGAGTAGCACGGTGCCTTCATACTTCTGCAGCGACTGGTTGAGGGCGTTGATGGCCTCGAGGTCGAGGTGGTTGGTGGGCTCGTCCAGGACGAGCATATTGGGCTTGAGCAGCATGAGCTTGCAGAAGATCAGCCGCGCCGCTTCGCCGCCGGAGAGCGCTGCCGTGGGCTTCAGGCCCTCCTCACCGCGGAAGAGCATCTGGCCGAGAATGCCGCGGATGTCTTCGGTGGTGGCTTTGGCGTCGAACTGGCGCAGCCAGTCCACCACGGTGGTGCCTGGCTCGATGACGCCGGTGGTGTCCTGGGGGAAGTAGCCGATCTGGACCTCGTGGCCCCACTTCACGTTGCCGGCGTCGAGGACGAAGTCCTTATCCGCCTCGGCGGAGTTGGCCAGCAGCGACTTGAGCATGGTGGTTTTGCCCTGGCCGTTGCGGCCGATGAGGCAGATGCGCTCGCCGCGCATGATGCCGCCGCTGAAGCCATCGATGACGGTGAGGTTGTCGTAGGTCTTGCGCAGGCCTTCGATTTCGGCAACATATTTGCCGGAGGGGCGGTTCTGTTCGAAGCGGATGTAGGGGCGCTGGATGTTGGAGCGCGCGAGATCGTTGGTCTGTAACCGTTCCACTTCCTTTTTACGGCTGGTGACCTGCGAGGAGCGGGTTCCGGCGGAGAAGCGGGCGATGAATTCGTTGAGCTGGGCGATCTTTTTTTCGCGCTGGGCGTTTTCCGACTCGAGCCGCGAGCGGATCTGGGTCTTGGCCAGCACCATGTCGTCGTAGCCGCCGGTGTAGGTGATGATGGTCTGGTAATCGATGTCGGCGATGTGGGTGCAGATGCTGTTGAGGAAGTGGCGGTCGTGGGAGATGGTGATCAGCGTGCCCTCGAAGCGCAGCAGGAAATCCTGCAGCCAGTGGATGGAGTCGAGGTCGAGGTGGTTGGTGGGCTCGTCGAGCAGCAGCGCCTGGGGCTTGCCAAAGAGCGCCTGGGCCAGCAGCACGCGGACCTTCTGGCCGCCCTGCAGCTCGCTCATTTTGCGCTCGTGCAGCTCGTCGGGAATGTCGAGGCCCTGGAGCAGGATGGCGGCGTCGGACTCGGCGGTGTAGCCGTCCTCCTCGCCGACCACGCCTTCCAGTTCGGCCAGGCGCATGCCGTCGTCGTCGGTCAGTTCGGCTTTCTCGTAGATGCGGTCACGCTCGGCGAGAGCGGCCCACAGGCCCTTGTTGCCCATGATGACGGTGTCGATGACGCGGAAGGCGTCGAAGGCGAACTGATCCTGGCGGAGGACGGAGAGCTTTTTGGGCCGGACGACGTTTCCCTTCTGCGGGTCGAGATCGCCGGAGAGGATCTTCATAAAGGTGGATTTGCCGGCGCCGTTGGGGCCGGTGAGGCCGTAGCGCCGGCCGGGCGTAAAGGTCGTGGTGACCTCTTCGAAGAGGATTTTGGCGCCGTAGCGCATCGTAACGTTGCTGACAGAAATCATGAAACTCTCAGAAAATGGGGTTCTCTTCAAGAATATAGGATGGGGCTGGCCGCCCGGGGGAACGTGCTTCGCGCCGGTCGAATCTGACCGCCAGATCCTGACTGGCGAGGCCCGATTTTCCGCATCTCACTCGGGTTGGCTATACTTTCCAGTCCATGAAAATACTCGTTTGCATCAAACAGGTTCCACAGAAGGACGCGCCGCTGCGGCTGAATGAGCAGGGCACGTGGATCCGCGACGATGTGTCGTGGGAAACCAACGAACCGGATGCCTTTGCGCTGGAAGAGGCGCTGCGGCAGAAGGAGAAGCACGGCGGCGAGGTGGTGGCGATTACGGCCGGTCCGGCGCGGGCGCAGCAGGTGCTGCGGGAGGCGCTGGCCAAGGGCGCGGATCGGGCCATCCACCTGGAGGACGAGCGCTTTGCGCAGATGGACGCGGCCAACACGGCGCGGGCCATTGCGGCGGCGATCGGGCTGGAGGATGGCGGCGGGAATTTCGACCTGATCGTCACCGGGCTGCAGTCGGACGACTTCGGAGCGGCGCAGACGGGCGTGCTGCTGGCGGAGATTCTGGGCGTGCCGCATGCGACCATCATTATCGGCATTGAGAAGACCGATGGCGGCCTGAAGCTGAAGCGCGAGCTGGAGGCGGGGAATTATCAGCATATCGAGATGCCGATGCCGGCGGTGCTGACCATCCAGAGCGGCATTAACAAGCTGCGCTACGCCACGCTGATCGGCATTAAGCAGGCCAAAATGAAGCCGCTGAAGAAGCTGGCCTGGACGGACGTGGAGGCGAAGCTGAGCCCGCATATGCAGCGCATCGAGCGGCTGTACGTGCCGGAGAGCCGCAAGCAGACGAAGCGGATCGAAGGCCCGGCGGGCGAGGCGGCGAAGCAGGTGGTGGAGTATCTGAAGAACGAGGCGCGGGCGCTCTAGCGGACGCCGCGTGTTTGCGGCCGGGCGCGGAATTGCAGCGCGGGCGGCGTGGGTCTCTTTACGGCAGGAAGATCAGGACAAGACGATGGCGGACACAATTCTGGTAGTGGCGGAGCAGCGCGAGGGGAAGCTGAACCGCGTCTCCTTTGAGACGATTGCGGCGGGGCAGGCGATCGGGCGCGAGACGGGCTGGGCGGTGGAAGTGGTGCTGCCGGGCGCGGGTCAGGCGGCCGGAGAGCTGGCGAAGAAGGCGGTGGCGAGGGTGATGGCGCTGGAAG
The DNA here is from genome assembly GCA_027323785.1 of Acidobacterium sp. GTDB lineage: Bacteria > Acidobacteriota > Terriglobia > Terriglobales > Acidobacteriaceae > Palsa-343. Next base: position 5,779 of record DAHVZZ010000385.1, read on the forward strand.
GCGAGTCGCTCAGGGCGTACACGTCGGACGCATATGTGGCGGCGCTGAAAGCGTTCATCGCCGAACGGCAGCCGAAGCTGGTGCTCTTTCCGCACACGTATCAGGTGCGGGATTTTGCGCCGCGGCTGGCGCTGGCGCTGGAACGCACGCTGATTGCGGACTGTACCGGTTACAAATACGAGGGCGGAAAGCTGCTGTTCACGCGGCAGATGTTCCAGGGGAAGTTCGCGGCGGACGTTTCCTTTGGCGGCGACGCACCGTGGATGGCGACGATGCAGACGGGGGCCTTCCGCGGCGACTCAGCGGCGGACGGAACCGCTCCGGTGGAAACGGTGGCGGCGGCGGAGAGCGCGCCGCGGGTGACGCCGCACGAGGTCTTCCAGGAGGCGAAGCAGACGGTGGACCTGTCGCAGGCGGAGACGATTGTCGCCGTCGGACGCGGCATTAAGGAGCAGAAGAACCTGGCGCTGGCCGAGGAGCTGGCGAAGGCGCTGGGCGGCGAAGTGGCGGCCTCGCGCCCGATCTGCGACAACGGCTGGCTACCGCTGGACCGGCAGATTGGGTCGTCGGGGCAGACGGTGGCGCCGAAGTTGTACGTGGCGCTGGGCGTGAGCGGAGCCATCCAGCACATCGTGGGCATGAAAGGCTCGCGTACCATCGTCGCGGTGAACAAGGATCCGGAAGCGCCGATTTTCGAGATTGCCGACGTGGCCGTGGTGGGGGATCTGTTCCAGGTGGTTCCGGCGCTGACCGAGGAGATTAAAAAGGCGAAGGCATAGGTGGCGTACATGGTGAGGCGCCTGCTTGGCAGCTTGCGCACTTTGCATCGATTCGTCTAGAACAGTGAGTCCGGTGCCGCGCCGTGGGCGCTTCTGCCTGGACGGCGAGCCTCTATGACTGTCTTTCGCAAACCGATTGAAGGGATTGAGCGTCCGCAGATGGAGGCGGACGTGGTGATCGTTGGCGGCGGGCCGGCGGGAATGGCCTGCGCGCTGCGGCTGGCGCAGCTGATCGACGCGCACAACGCGGCGCACCCGGACGAGCCGCTTTCCAAAGAGAACATTTACGTGCTGGAGAAGGCGCGCGAGGCGGGGCAGCATTGCCTCTCCGGCGCGCTGCTGGATCCGCGTGCGCTGCGGGAACTGCTGCCGGATTTCGAGAAGGAAGCTCCGCTGGATGCCGAGGTGACGAAGGAGTCGGTTTGGTTCCTGACGCCCAAGGGTCAGCACAAACTTCCAGTTGTGCCGCCGCCGCTGCGGGACCACGGCAACTATGTTGTTTCGCTCAACCGGCTGGTGAAGTGGCTGGCCGGGAAGGTGGAAGAGGCTGGGATTACCGTCTTCACGGGATTTGCCGGTTCGGAGTTGCTGTGGGCGGACGATCACCCCGTCACGCCAACAGCGGACGTGCCGGGGACCACGACCGCGAACGCCGGGGCCGAGACGGCGCGCGTGGCTGGCGTGCGGACGGACGACAAGGGTGTGGACAAGGAGGGCCGGCCGAAGTCGAATTTCGAGCCGGGATACGAATTGCGGGCGAAGGTCACGATTCTGGCGGAGGGGTCGCGCGGCAACTGCGCGAAGCAGCTCATCGGCCAGCTGGGTCTGGAGGATCCGGAGCACGCGCAGACCTACGGGCTGGGAGTGAAGGAGCTGTGGGAGATTCCGGCAGGGCGTGTGGCGAAGGGCGAAGTGATTTACACGCTGGGCTATCCGCTGACGGCGCAGGAGTACGGCGGGGCGTGGGTTTACGGCATTTCCGATACGCAGGTGTCGGTTGGCTATGTGACGGGGTTGGATTACCGCGACCCAGGGACCGATCCGCATCACGTCTTCCAGAGTTTTAAGGAGCATCCATTCGCGCGGCGGATTCTGGAGGGCGGGAAGATGATCCGCTACGGCGCGAAGACGCTGCCCTACGGCGGGTGGCTGACGATGCCGCGCATCGCCGGGAACGGCTGGATGCTGCTGGGGGATTCGGCGAGCTTTCTGAATTCGCAGCGACTGAAGGGCATCCACCTGGCGATCAAGAGCGGGATGCTGGCGGCGGAGGCGGCATTTGAGGCACTGCGCAGCGGGGACAGCTCAGCGAAAACGCTGGGCCGCTACAAAGCGCTGGTGGACGCCAGCTGGATTCGCGAGGAGCTGTGGCCGGTGCGGAACTTCCATCAGGCCTTTGAGAATGGGCTGGTGGAGGGGGTGGTAAAGGCCGGAATCCAGCAGGTGCTGCGCGGCGCCAACCTGGGCCCGGATGGAAAGAATCGGGCGGGCTATACACGGATGCGGCGGACGGGTGAGATGGGTGCGTCGGACGCAAAGCGGACGCAGATCGTCGGGAATGCCAAGGGCGACGGAAAGCTGACCTTCGACCGTCTGACGGATGTCTTCCACTCGGGCACGCGGCACGACGAGGATCAGCCGGCGCATCTTGTCGTGGCCGATCTCAATCGATGCACGGAGCGGTGCTCGCGGGAGTACGGGAATCCGTGTCAGTATTTTTGTCCGGCTGCTGTCTACGAAATGTCGGAGGCCCCGGACGGCGCGGGAAGGGAACTAAAAGTCAATTTCACGAACTGCGTTCACTGCAAAACGTGCGACATTATGGACCCGTACCAGATCATCACCTGGGTTCCGCCGGAAGGTGGAGGCGGGCCAAATTATGAAGGCATGTAACACCATTACAGGAAGCCGAAGAGGGTTGCGTGGCACGCAACTGCATGAGATAGTGGTACGTAGATATTCCATTCAACTCATCGGTAATCGG
>DAHVZZ010000325.1:0-2515 GCA_027323785.1 Acidobacterium sp.
CGAGTGCCTGGCGGAACGCACCATTGCGCTCGCTCAGAAAGCGCGCCTGCTCAATCCCGACGCCGGTTACGACCCCCTGCTCGAAGAGCGCATGGAAGCTGTCCTGCCCCTCTGCGCTCGCCAGCACATTCGCATCGTCACCAACATGGGCGCCGCAAATCCTGTGGCCGCCATGTTCCGCACCCGCGATATTGCCCGCCGCCTGGGAATCTCCGGCCTGCGCATCGCCGCGGTTACCGGCGACGATGTGCTCTCCTTCGTCCGCAATGCTCCCGACGCCGAACTCGCCGGCATACCCCCGGAAAAACTCATCGCCGCCAACGCCTATCTGGGCGCGGAGCCCATCGTCGAAGCGCTCGCCGGCGGCGCCGACGTCGTCCTCACCGGCCGTGTCGCTGACCCGTCGATGTTCCTCGCCATCCTCATGTATGAATTTGGCTGGCCGGCCAATGACTGGAACCTCCTCGGCCAGGGCACCGTCGTCGGCCATCTCCTCGAATGCGCTGGTCAGCTCACCGGCGGCTATTTTTCCGACCCCGGCTACACCGACGTCCCCGGCCTCGCCCGTCTCGGATTTCCCATCGCCGAAGTGACTGAAGACGGCCGCGCAATCTTCACCAAAGTGGAAGGTTCCGGTGGCAGAATCACCCGCGCCACCTGCACCGAGCAGCTCCTCTATGAGGTCCAGGATCCTTCCGCCTACATCACTCCGGATGTCATCGCCGACTTCTCCCGCGTTTCCATTGAGGAAGCCGGCGCCGATCGCATCCGCGTCCAGGGCGCGGCGGGCCGTCCACAGCCCGAAAAACTCAAGGTCTCAGTGGGATTTCACGATGGCTATGTGGGCGAAGGTCAGATCTCCTTCGCCGGTCCCGGCTCGCTTGCGCGCGCGCAGCTCGCGCAGGCAATCCTCCGCGAACGCCTCAGCAGCTACTCTCTCTGCGATCTGCGCTTTGACCTGATTGGTGTCAGCTCCATTGCGGGGGAAATCCTCCCCATCTCGTCCTGCGAGCCCTGCGAAGTGCGCCTACGCGCCGCCGGCCGCTCGCCCTCGGAAAAGATCGCCTCCATGGTCCCGCGCGAAGTCGAAGCCCTCTACACCAATGGCCCCGCGGCCGGAGGAGGTGTCTTCCGCTCTGTCAAAGAGACCATTGGCGTCCTCTCCACCTTCATCCCTCGCGCCAGCGTCTCAACCGCGGTCCACTACGAGGTCTCCTGATGATGCAGCTCCGCGAAATTGCTCACGCGCGCGCCGGCGACAAAGGAAACATCGTCACCATTTCCCTCATCGCGCGCAACATCCGGGACTTTCCCCTGCTCGAAGAATTTGTAACCGTCGAGCGAGTCTCTTCGCTCTTCGCGGCCATCATCGACCGGCCCGTGCTCCGCTATGCCATCCCGCATCTTGCGGCGCTGAACTTCGTCCTGCACCGCCCCGCCACGCAAACCGTCACCCGTTCGCTCGCGCTGGACGCGCACGGCAAGTGCCTCAGCTCTATTCTGCTCAGCCTTCCCGTCGATAATCCGGCCGCCTCGCTCCCAGCGGACAAATAGCCTCAGCCCGTCAACCGTGAATCGCCTGATGGGCAAACAGCCGCATCAGCGGCTCCGGAACCAGACCGCGCGTCGTATGCACCACCCGGCCCGTCGGCGTCACGTAGAAGGACGTCGGCAGCACCGAGATTTCTCCAAATGCCGCCCTTACATCGGCGCTGTCGCGTACCAGCAGATACGTGATTCCCTTCTGCCGCATCATGCTCTGCGCGTGTTCGTACTCGGTCGGATCGGCAACCACGCCCACCACCACCAGCCGGCCCGCATCCCGCCGCTGCAGCTTCTCCAGCCACGGCGTCTCTATCCGGCACGGCGGACACCACGGCGCCCAGAAGTTCACCACCAGCGCTTTGCCCTGTATCGCCGCCGGCGCAACCGGCGTTCCGTCCAGATGCACCAGACGCATCCCCTGTACATCCACCTGCCCCGGCCAGTGCCCGAAGTAGAGCGGCGCCAGCCGCCACGCCGCGAACGCCAGCAGCAGCACCGTCGCCACCGTCGGAAGCCGCTTCGTCCACTTCGTCCGGCCGCCCGATTGCCCGCCTTCTTCCGACCCTACCTTTTGGATATCCATCGCACCGCCAGCAACGCGGGAACCGCGAGGAACCACGGCGAAACCAGGCGCGCAAGCACAAGCGCCGCCGCCACCACGCCCACCCGGAACGCCCATCGCGCAGCTACCTGCGCCTTCGTCTGCGGAAGCGTCTGCGTCGGCTTCCCCGCCGCCCGCCAGCGCTGCATCCCGCCCGGCAACACCTCCACATCCGTGAAGCCCTTGCACCGCAGCTGCCGGTGCGCCATCTGAGCGCGATGACCGCTCAGGCAAATCAGCGTGATCGGCTCTTCGCGATGCCACGCCTCGCACATGCTGGAGAGACGCCGCAGCGGAACCAGCTCCGCCCCTTCAATATGTCCGGACGCAAATTCAGACGGCTGCCGTACGTCGATGAGTCTTCGATTC
>DAHVZZ010000331.1:0-5455 GCA_027323785.1 Acidobacterium sp.
CCCGCCGCTCCCACCAGCACCAGCGAACGGTCGCTCCCCAGCCGTTGCGTATGGATCGCCGGCGCTCCGCACCGCATGCACACCTCCGACAGCTTCACCACCTCATCGGCAATCGCCAGCAGCTCCGGAATCGGGCCAAACGGCTCACCCGCAAAAGTCATATCCAGCCCCGCCAGAATCACCCGCTTTCCCAGCCGAACCAGTTCCGTCGCCATCCGCACCAGCGTTTCATCGAAAAACTGTGCCTCGTCCACCCCCACCACGTCCACCATTTCGATCAGCGGCATCAGCACCGCCTTCAGCTCGGCCACATTCGCCACCGTCAGAGCCTCCAGCGTCTGCGCGCTGTGCGAGGCGATCGCCGTCCGGTGATACCGCGCGTCCAGATCCGGCTTAAAGCACGCCACCCGCAGCTTTGCGATCCCTGCCCGCTTCATCCGCCGAATCAGCTCCTCTGACTTGCCCGAAAACATCGGCCCTGTAATCACTTCGATCCGTCCCGGCTGAGTCGTCGTCATCTGCCTTCCCTCTTCTGCATCCCGTGGGTTCCATCCCGTAGGTCTGTACGTCCGCGAAGCTTCCAGTGTAGAGGCGCGTGGCTCACTGCGGATGAGCAAACCCTCGCCATTCCGCCCGCCGCTGGGCCCCGAACCTTCCCCCTCGGGTCCCTCCCGCCGGTCTTTTCCTTGACACTCCTTCTCGGGTACGCGATTCTATGACACAGGCTTCCCTGCTGGAGATTGGCTGTGAGTATTGCTTCGGCGGGATTCCGTTTCCAGGTTTTCAGGTCCCGGGCGCGGGCGTGCTCGCAACTACACGCGCTCCTCGGTGCCCTCCGTGGAAAATGACTCTGTCTCGTGCCGCCGGCGGCTCTTCGGCGCTGCCCCGGCCAGAAGGACCGCGCGTTGATTGCCATTGCGTCTCTGTTAGCACCGTTCGCTTTGCCTGCCGGGTTTGCCGAGTTCCTGCCCTTTCTCCTCATCATTGTTGTCTTCTACTTCCTGCTCATCCGCCCGCAGCAGAACAGGCAGAAGAAATGGCAGCAGATGCTCGGTGCCCTCAAGCCCGGCGACCGCGTCACCACCAGCGGCGGCATCCGCGGCGTCATCCTCTCCATCAAGGACGACACCATTCAGCTCCGCATTCCCCCTGACAACCTCCGGATCGAAGTGGTCAAAAGCGCCATTGCCTCCGTTACGCAGCAGGACGAAACGAAGTAAACTCCCATGCAGAAGAATCTTCGAACCAAAACCATCGGCATCATTGCCATCCTGATCGTCTTTGTTTACGGCATCTTCGGCATTCCGCACGGGGTCTCCGGGACCGCCCTCAAACAATCCCTCCTCAAGCGCATCCGCCTCGGCCTCGATCTCAAGGGCGGCACGCATCTCGTCCTCCAGGTCATGGTCGATCAGGCCATCGGAACCGAGAGCAACAGCGATATCGGATCTATTCAGGCTGCCTTCCAGCAGAACGGCATCACCGGCGCCACCGTGACCAAACCGGATGCACAGAACCCCGGCCTGATTCAGATCACCGGCGTTCCCGCTGCCCACGTGCAGGATGTCAGCAGCATTCTGAATTCTCAGTTCGCCGACAAATACAGCATCTCGCCCGCTGCCAATAATTCATGGTCCCTCACCATGAAGCCCACCGAGGTCGCTCAGATCAAGCAGGCGGCTCTCGAAAAGTCCATCGAGGTCATCCGTCACCGCATCGATGCCATGGGCGTCACCGAGCCGGTCATCGAGCCTTATCGCATGGGTAGCTATCAGATCCTCGTCGAGCTCCCCGGCATCAGCGACCTCTCCCGCGTCAAGGACGTCATCCAGTCCACCGCCCGCCTCGAAACGCACGAGGTCCTCGGCGGTCCCTGGCCCGATCGTCAGACCGCCCTCCAGTCTATCGGCGGTTACGTTCCTCCCGACGCTGAGCTCCTCCAGAGCGTCCCCGGAGCCTCCAGCGCCGGCAGCGCCGGCGACTGGTATGAGCTGCAGAAGCTCCCCATCTGGGGCGGTACCGACATCCGCGACGCCGAGCCCGGCCACAACCCCAATACCAACGAGCCGGAAGTCGACTTCTACCTCACCACCTCGGCCGGCGATAAATTCGCCCGCTGGACCTCCAGCCACATCGGCAAAAACATGGCCATCGTGCTCGATAACCGCATTTACGAAGTCGCGGTCATCAAGAGCCAGATTCGAGACCAGGGCAATATCTCCGGCGGCGGCATTACCGAGCAGCAGGCCAAAGACCTCTCCATGCTCCTGCGCACCGGCGCCCTGCCCGCCAACCTGCACTACCTCCAGGAAAGCACCATCGGCCCCTCCCTCGGCGCGGATTCCATCCGCCACGGTATTGTTGCCTCCATCGTCGGCATGTTGACGGTCATGATCTTCATGCTGATCTACTACAAGGGCTCCGGCATCAACGCCGATCTCGCTCTCCTGCTCAACCTGGTCATCCTCCTCGGCTTCCTCGGCTTCAGCGGCGCGGTTCTCACCCTCCCCGGCATCGCCGGTGTCATCCTCACCATCGGCATGGGCGTCGACTCCAACGTGCTCATCTTCGAGCGTATTCGCGAAGAGCTGCGCGCCGGCAAATCCCCGGCCGCCGCTGTCGATCAGGGCTTCGCTCATGCGTGGACGACGATTCTGGACACCCACGTCACCACCATCGTCTCCGCCGCCATCCTCTTCCTCTTCGGCACCGGGTCTGTCCAGGGGTTTGCCGTCACTCTCAGCGTCGGTCTGGCCGCCAACTTGTTTACGGCCGTCTTCGTTTCCCGCGTCATCTTTGACGCCCATCTCAGCCGCAAACTGCACGGCGAACCGATCTCGATCTAAACAGGCGGACTCTCGTGGAACTGTTTCATAATCCGAAAATTAACTGGCTGGGGAAGAAATGGTACTTCCTCGGCTTCTCCCTTATCTTCAGCGTCGCCGGCGTGATCTCGCTCTTCTTCTGGCATGGCCTCCCCCTCGATGTCGGCTTCAAGGGCGGCACCGTGGTCCGCGTCAAGTTTGCTCAGCAGCCCCATTACGAGCAGATCCGCGATGCCGCCAATCGGGTTCACCTCGGCGACGTCACCTCTGTTCGGTACGGCCCCGCCGCCAACCACGAAGTCGCCATCACCCTGCCCCTCATCGGCAACCAGCAGTCCGCTCAGGACCAGGGACGCGCCACCATCGTCCGCATGCTCACCGACGATTACGCTCCCAACGCTGCACAAAACAAGGGCAAGCTCGATCTCGACAACGCCACCCAGGACGACATCTCCACCTGGCTACAGCAAAAAGATCCTGAGAATATGGGCCAAACCGCCCAGGCTCAGGCCCATTATCGCGCCCAGGCGGCGGCCGTCGTGCAGTACCGCGACGAAGAACACAGCGGCATCATCGCCAATCTCGGCGATCTCCAGGGCCGAGTCGACCCTGCCGTCTATCAACTCTTCCAGCAGGATGCCTGGCTCTCCGGATTCGCCATCCGCAGCGTCGATATCGTCGGCGCCCAGGTCGGTAGCCAGATGCAGCACCAGGCCGAGCGTGCCACCCTCTATTCCTTGGCTGGCATGCTCATCTACCTCTGGTTCCGTTTTGAGCTGATCTACGGTGTTGCCGCGGTCGTAGCCGTCTTCCACGACACCCTCATTACCGTCGGTGCCTTCAGCCTCACAGATACCCAGGTCTCCCTCACGGTCATTGCGGCCATCCTCACCCTCATCGGCTACTCCATGAACGACACCATCGTCGTCTTCGACCGTATCCGTGAGAATCTCCGCCTCAGCCGCCGCGAGCCCCTCGCCGACCTGGTCAACCGCAGCATCAACCAGACCCTGAGCCGGACCGTCCTCACCTCTGGCCTCACCTTCCTTACCGTGCTCTCCCTGTTCCTCTTCGGAGGCCAGGTCCTGCACCCATTCTCCTTCGCCCTGGTGGTCGGTATCCTCATCGGAACCTACTCCTCCATTGCGGTTGCTGCCCCCATGCTGGTCGCCTACCAGGACTGGCGTTCCCGCCGCGCCCGGGGCGGTCCAAAATCAACTCTTCCCGCCGCTAAGAAGGCCAGGGTATGATGCTTGCGTTCGCCTGGGAAGGCTCTTCTGTGCGCGAAACGTCGACTCCCTCCGCCGTTCGCCTGCAGACTGCCCGCGCCCTGCCGAAAAAGGACGACCTGACCCCTGCGCCGACGGTGCCGCAAAAGCGGCGTTCCGCAAGTGTGCGGTCCGTCGCCGCCTCCTTTCGGCGAAGGGAACAGAATGGCCGGGAACAAATAGACCCCTCTGTGGTGTCTATACCAGGTGTCAACTCTTGAAAGATCTGAGGTAGGTCATAGCCATGTTTGATGAAATCCTGCTCGAGTCAGGACACAAGATCAAGACCAGGAGCAAGTACTACACCATTGTCGGATTTCTTCTCAATGCATCCGTCATTGCTGCTCTGATCCTGTATCCGCTCCTCTATCCCGAGGCGCTCCCGAAGGCAATGATGACTACCATGCTGGTCGCGCCGCCGCCGCCGCCGCCACCACCGCCGCCGCCGCCGCCACAGGTCAAGGTGCAGCGAGTCGTCTCGGAGATCATCAACAATCAGCTCACCGCTCCGACTAAAATCCCTAAAGTCATCAAGATGGTCCACGAAGCGGCCCCGCCCGCCATCGGCGTTGCCGGGATGTCCAGCGGTTCCGCCGGCGGCGTCATGGGAGGCATCTTAGGCGGCATGGGCTCGGGTCCGGTCGTCAAGCAGGCCCCGCCGAAGAAGATCGCCATCTCCTCCGGCGTCATGGCTGGCAATAAGATCGGCGGCGAATCGCCCCAGTATCCGGCCATCGCCAAAGCCGCGCGAATTTCGGGAACCGTAGTCCTGCAGGCAACGATTTCCAAGGAAGGAACGATCGAAAACCTGCGGGTCATTAGTGGTCCCCCGATGCTTCAGGCGGCCGCCACGGATGCCGTCCGTACCTGGAGGTATAAGCCTTACCTCCTGAACGGCGAGCCTGTGGAGGTCGAAACGCAGATCAACGTCGTATTTAGCCTCGGCGACTGAGCCGATGCTTCGGTCCGGCCGGGCTCGCTCCCGGCCGTACCGGAAACGCTTTCCGGCCTCCCGCCCTGGCTCTCGCGGCGAGGTAATCCGTCACCGATTCTCGCAATTACCGCAGTAACTCCTCAGGAGGAAAGATTCAAGTGATTCTCGCTCAGATCCACCAACTCATCGCAAATCCGGCGTCCCTTGGCCTCTTCCAGGCCGCTCCGACCGTCGGCTTCAGCCCCATCGACCTGTGGAACAACATGGGCTGGCTCGCTCGCGGCGTCGTCTTCGTCCTCTTCATCATGTCGATCTGGTCGCTCGCCGTCATGATCGATCGCTACCTCTACTTCAATGCCGCCCGCAAGCAGTCCCGTGAGTTCGCTCCCCGGGTCGCCGGCGCCCTGAAGGAAGGGAAGCTGGACGAG
>DAHVZZ010000347.1:0-27876 GCA_027323785.1 Acidobacterium sp.
TCTTCACCATCCCAAACCATCGACGCCCGGGATGTATTTCCGCCCGCCGTGCCCTCTGGTCTGGCCGTCGTGCCTGACCAGCAGGCCCGGACGATGAGCCTGTCCTGGATACCCGATTCCGCCGCCGATCTGGCGGGATACATCGTCTATCGCCGCGACCTGTCAGCCGGATCAGGCATCCAGCGTATCTCTGGCGCGGCGCTCATCGTTGCGCCATCCTTTGTCGATAGCAATGTTGTTCCAGACCATCGATATGCCTACTCGGTCAGCGCCGTCGATCAGGATGGCAACCAGAGTGCCCGATCTTCGGAAGTAGTCGTCGAGTTGAAGAAGTAAACGAGGATAAGACATGAGATATTGCCGCTTTCAGACGCCGGATGGCCCACAATACGGCGAAGTCGCGGATCGCGCGGGCGTTCTGTGGATTGAGCGTGTGCTGCCGCCCTTCCCCGAAGACCCCTGGACAGTCCCGAGCGCCGTCGCCTTCGAGCCGCTGCCGCTCGCCGAAGCAAGCCTCCTGCCGCCTGTCGTCCCTTCAAAGATTCTCTGCATCGGACGCAATTACCGCGACCATGCCGCGGAATTAGGCAACGAAATCCCCAAAGAGCCCCTGCTCTTTCTGAAAGCTCCCTCCTCCGTCATCGGTCCCGGCCAGCCCGTCCGAATTCCCGCCATTTCCCGGCGCGTCGATTTTGAAGGCGAGCTGGCTGTCGTGATCGGCAGGCGTGCGTCAAAGATTGGCCCTGACGAAGATGTTCGGCCCTACATTCGTGGCTACACCATCGTGAACGACGTCACCGCTCGCGACCTGCAGAAGACCGATGGACAGTGGTCACGCGCCAAAGGCTTCGACACCTTCTGTCCTGTGGGACCGCTGGTGACCGACGAAATCGACCCGCACAAAGGACTGGTAGTCGAGACGCGGCTCAACGGCGAACTCAGGCAGCATGGCACTACCGCCGATTTCATCTTTGCTATCCCAGCCCTCCTTCGCTACATCACTGCCGCTATCACGCTGCTGCCCGGCGACCTGATCCCCACGGGCACTCCCGCGGGTGTAAGCCCCATGCAGCCAGGCGATCTGGTTGCAGTGTCGGTCGAAGGAATTGGCACGCTCGCCAACCCGGTTGTGGGCTAGCCGGCCTCGCCATTCCGGCATCTAAATCAAGTATGAAGCTGGGGTTAAGGCAATCCTGAATTGCGGCGCGAGCTTTTGCTGGAGTCGCCGGATCAGAGATAATAGTTTCAGGAAGGGGGATGGATGGCAAAAACACTGCTTGCACAGCTCCGCGAGATGACTACCGTCGTGGCGGATACCGGCGACATCGAAGCGATTGAGAAGGCGAAACCGCAGGATGCGACAACCAACCCGTCGCTTTTGACTGCGGCGGCCCAGATGCCCCAGTACAGCAAAATCGTGGACGATGTGCTGCTGGATGCGAAGAAGGAACTTGGCGGAAATGCCGCCGACGACAAGGTGACAAAGCTGGCCTTCGAAAACCTGGCCGTAGCCTTTGGTAAGAAAATTCTCCAGATTATCCCGGGCCGCGTTTCCACCGAAGTCGATGCCCGGCTCTCCTATGATCGGGAAGCCACCATCGCCCAGGCGCACTCGATCATCCGCAAATACGAAAGCGCGGGTGTCTCGCGTGAGCGCATCCTCATCAAGATCGCCTCCACGTGGGAAGGAATCCGCGCAGCCGAAATACTGGAGAAGGAAGGGATTCACTGCAATCTCACCCTCCTCTTTGGCCTGCATCAGGCCATTGCCTGCGCCGAAGCGAAGGTCACCCTGATTTCGCCCTTCGTCGGCCGCATCCTCGACTGGTACAAGAAGGACACCGGTAAGGACTATCAGGGCGCGGACGATCCCGGGGTTCAGTCGGTTACCCGCATCTACAACTACTTCAAGAAATTCCATTACCGCACGCAGGTGATGGGAGCCAGCTTCCGCAACACCGGAGAAATCATCGAGCTCGCGGGCTGCGATCTCCTCACGATCTCCCCGCACCTGCTGCAGGAGCTCGATTCAGCCGAAGGCAATCTGGAGCGTAAACTCGATCCCCAGCGCTCCATCGCGGATACCTCCATCGAGAAGATCCCGATGGATCAGGACCAGTTCGAGAAGATGCATGCCGCCGACCGCATGGCGCATGAAAAGCTCTCGGAGGGCATCGAAGGCTTCAGCAAGGCGCTGGTCCAGCTCGAACAGCTGCTGGCAAAGCGCCTGGCCGAACTGGAATCCGCAAAAACAGTCGGCGCTCACTGAAATACCCGCAACATGGCAAGACAGGCAGCCGTCCAGGCTGCCTGTCTTCTTTTAGGCCGGAGATCGCTCTCGCGCAGCAGCTTTCCGTAAGCTTCGGCTATGCCCGGACCGATGCTTCCTCGTTTGCGTGCTGCGCGTCCTTCGTCTTCAGCGCAATTTCCACACTGGGCGGAGACAAAAGCGTATTGTGCACCAGGCACTTGTGTACCGAGCGCAGCATCCCCTGCTCCTGATCCTCTGTCAGCGCAACCGGCGAGATCACATCGATCTTAAAATTCCCTAGGCGCGCCGGCTGAAGCAGCTTTTCGGCCGTGACTGAAACCTCCACGCCCCCCTCAGCCAGATGCCGCGCTCGGAGATACTGCGCCGCATAGAACGCCGCGCACGACCCCAGCGACGCCAGCAACAGCTCCGGCGGCGTCATCCCCGTATCCGCTCCGCCGTTTTCCACGGGCTGATCGCTGATCACTGTATGGTTGCGTGTTTCGATGGAGAACTGAACGCCTTCCGTTTGTCTCACGTGGACCTGCATTCGTGGTTCCTCTCTTCCGGTGCCTTCATCTGCTCGGATTTCGGCTGCCGGAGTTGCAGGGCCAATTGGCCCGGTTACAAATTACAGCCCAAGCAGCTTCACGGTTTCGTGCCGCTGACGATCCAGGAATATTTGCCGGCACCCCCCGGAGCATCCTCCCGGAATCCGGCCTCCGCGAGCGCCTGTCGTGCTGCCCCTGCCGCAATTCTATGCTCAAGTGGAGGCCCATGCTCTGGTTCCACGTCCGGACGCCAGTCGAGCAAGGCAATCCGTCCGCCTTTTCGGAGAATGCGTCCCGCCTCCGCAAGAACCGCCGCATGGTCGTCGAACTCATGCCACACGTTCGCCATAAACACCACGTCGCACGACTCCGCTCCCAGCCCTGTGGCCGATGCCTCGCCTTCGACGCAACGCACGTTCTCTGCGCCGCTTTCCCCGAGCTTCGCCTGAATGCGTGCCAGCATTTCCGGCGAAACGTCCACCGCAAAAACCTGTCCCCGCGCTCCCACCTTTTCCGCCATCGGCAATGTGAAATATCCAGTCCCCGCGCCGATGTCGGCGACGGTCATTCCCACACGAAGGGCAAGACGATCGACCACCTCGCCCGGTGGAAGCCATTCCCTGCGGCTGGGGTCGTCCAGCCGGTGTGCCTGCGATGGATGAAACCTGCGTTCGTGCATGATTCTGTCTGCGTCCTCTTCGTATGAAGCATTTTCCCGGACCGGTGTTGGCGTCGCCGGCCGGCCTGCATCGATTCTGCATGGCCGGTCGCCTTCGCAGCCTGGCTCCTTCCCGATCATCTTCAGGCATACCGGGCAAACCGAGCGCAGCCACCGGCGCGGTTCGCTCTGCGCAGGCTCTCTTTCAAAAGCCATCCAGGCCCGCAGCAGCGCCACAGCCAGCAGCATATCAGCCGAAGGATGCCCTTCCTCCAGCCGGAACATCTGCCGGTACACTTCATCCTGCAGGTGTTCCAGTTGGCGATGCTTTGCTGGCTGCTCCCTGCTCACAATCCCTCGTTGCTACGCGTGCTGACGTTCGCCGCACCCGGCGTTCCGCAGTCCCATCCACTTGAAAATTGCCATGGCCGGACACCAGTTCGTAAACGCGGACTGAAACAGGTTCAGCCCCACGAATGCCGTGAGCCAAAGCCACATTGGTGATACCCAGTGAGCCAGCGCCAGCGATGCAAGCACCACCACCCCAGCCATTAACCGAACTGCGCGTTCTACTGTCATTGTGCAACCTCCTGTTGCTCCAGTGGAGAAGATGACCCTGTTTCCGCTTCTCTGGAATGCATCATGTAATACAGCACCGGAACAGCGGGCCAGGAAAGAAATGTTGAAGCCACGCCCCCCGCAATCAGCGAAAGGCCCAGCCCCTGAAAGATCGGATCGGCAAGAATCACACTGGAGCCGACAACCACGCCCGCGGCGGTCAGCAGCACCGGCCGCAGCCGCACAGCCCCCGCGTCGATGGCCGCTTCCTTCAGCGGCATCCCCTGGCGGCGTCTCAACTCAATAAAGTCCACCACCAGAATCGAGTTCCGCACGATGATGCCCGCCCCGGCGATAAAGCCAATCATCGAAGTAGCCGTGAAGAACGCTCCGATCATGGCATGTGCCGGCAAAATTCCAATCAGCGTCAGCGGAATCGGAATCATGATCACCAGCGGCGCCGTAAACGACTTGAACCACCCGACAACCAGGATGTAAATCAGCACCAGCACCGCGGCAAAGGCAATCCCGAGATCGCGGAATACCTCAATCGTGATCTGCCACTCGCCATCCCACTTCAGCGAATAGTGAGCGGTGGACTTCGGCTGTACCGAGTTGTATCGGGCCAGCTTGTAACCGTCCGGCAGTGTGATCTTGTCCAGGGCCTTGTTCATTTTCAGAATCGCGTACACGGGGCTCTCCTCCCCGCCGGCTACGTCGCCGGTCACGTACACGACCCGCTCCATATTCTTCTGATAAATGTCCGGCTGCAGCGTCGTGTGCTCCACATCCACCAGCTCACGCAGCGAAACCATGCTGCCGTCGGCACCGCGTAGTCGGATTCCCTCCAGCCCCTGCAGCGAAGAGCGTTCCGCCCGGTCCAGTTCCACAACCGTCGGAATCGGCTCCCGTGAACCCGGCACATGCAGCAGCCCTGCATGTGCTCCCGACGTCGCCAGCGCCAGCGTCTGCGCCACCTCCGACACCGGAATCCCATGCAGTGCCGCCTTGGCCTCGTCCACATGGAAGTTCACCTGCGGCTGCGGATCCTGCATGTACCAGTCCGTATCCACCACACCGGGCGTCTGCTGGAAGATCTTCTTCACCTTGCGGGCGAGCGCGATCTGGCCGTTAAGATTCGGCCCGTAAATCTCCGCTACCAGCGTCTGCAGAACCGGTGGTCCCGGAGGCACTTCCGCAATCTGGATTCGCGCCTTGTACGCATCGGCAATCCTGTCCAGCCCCGGCCGCATTTGCTTCGCGATGGCATGACTCTGCATGCTGCGCTGATCCGCTGGCAGCAGGTTGACCTCGATGTCCGCCTGATTCGGCTGGTTCCGCAGATAGTAGTGGCGAACAAGACCATTGAATGTGATCGGTCCGGCGGTGCCCGAGTAAATCTGGTAATTCTTCACAACGGGTTGCCGGCTCAGGTAATCGCCAAGCGCCTGCGCCACCCGCGTCGTCTGCTCCAGAGGCGTTCCATCCGGCATGTTGATAATCACCTGGAAGTCGCTCTTGTTGTCGAAAGGCAGCATCTTCACCAGCACCGCCTTCAGCGGCACCAGGGCGCAGGCGGCCAGCAACAGCAGGGCCAAAGCGCCTAGAAACATCCAGCGGTTCCGGGACCGTCGCATCAGCCGGTGCATCACGCGCCGGTAAAAACGCGTCAGCCATCCTTCCTTTTCCGGAGTCAGCGTATGCGCGCCGGCCAGGTGCTTCCGCCCCAGCAGCCGCATCGCCGCCCACGGAGACACGACGAACGCAACCATCAGCGAGAACATCATCGCCATCGAAGCGCCCACCGGGATCGGCCTCATATACGGCCCCATCAGCCCGCGCACAAAAGCCATCGGCAGAATGGCGGCGATCACAGTGAAGGTGGCCAGAATCGTCGGATTGCCCACCTCCGCCACGGCTTCCACCGCGACATCCATCAGCGGACGCCGGTAGTTGGTCGGTATTCGGAAATGGCGCACCATGTTTTCAACCACCACAATGGCGTCATCCACCAATATGCCGATACTGAAGATCAGCGCGAACAGCGTTACGCGGTTCAGCGTGTAGCCCAGCAGGTAGAACACGAGCAGCGTGAGCGCCAGCGTGACGGGCACCGCCAGCAGCACCACGCCCGACTCCCGCCAGCCCAGGAACAGAGCAATCAGAAACGTAACTGACAGCGTTGCCAGTACCAGGTGTTTCAGCAGCGTGTCCGCCTTCGCCTTCGCCGATGCGCCGTAGTCTCGCGTCGTCGTGATCGTCAGGTCATTGGGCAGCGCGACGCCCTTCATCGCATCCACGCGCGCCAGCACAGCATTGGCCACATCCGTGGCGTTGGTTCCTTTGCGCTTGGCAATCGTAATCGTAACCGCTGGGTATTCCTGTGCCGGTACGCCTCCATCGTGCGCCCATGTTGTCCCGAAAAGAACGTAGCTCTTCGCGTCTTCCGGGCCGTCGACCACCCGGTCGGCCACATCGCGCAAATACACAGGGCGTCCTTTGGACACGCCAACCACGACGTTCTCAACATCCTGCGTGTCCCGGAAAAAGTTCCCGGCATCCACGCGAACCTCTTCATTGCCCTCAGCGAATTCCCCCGCCTGAATCCGGGCATTGGCCGCCTGCAACCGATGCACAACATCTTCCGGTGCGATTCCGAACGCAGCCAGCTTCGCGCCGTTGAGGATTACCCGCATGGCTCTCGGCCGTCCGCCAATGATCGAGGTCTCCGACACGTTCGGAACCTCGCGAATCGTATGCTGAATCTCGGCCGCCATCTGGCGCAGCTGATAGCCGTTGTAGTGCGAGCCCCACAGCGTCAGCGTCAGAATCGGCACGTCGTCAATCGAACGCGCCTTGATCATCGGCCGGGAAGCGCCCGGCGGCAGAATGCTGATGTTGGAATACAGCTTGCTGTACACCTTGACCAGCGCGTTCTCCTCCGGCGTTCCCACCAGGAATCGCACGATCACCAGACTTTGCCCCGGGCTGGAAATCGAGTACACGTACTTGACGCCCGGAATCTCGTGCATCAGACCTTCGATGGGGTTGGTGACGCGCTCTTCCACCTCTTTCGGGGTTGCCCCCGGCATGGCCGTCATCACGTCCAGCATCGGCACCTTGATCTGCGGGTCTTCCTCCCGCGGAATCGCGATGACCGCAAAGATCCCCAGCGCCAGAGATGCCAGAATCGCCAGTGGCGTCAGCTTCGAATTGATGAACGCCCGCGCCAGACTTCCCGCGATGCCGTGTGACTTCTTCGTCGCGTCGCTCGTGTCCTCTTTCACCGCTGCTCCCCTGTGTGTCCGTTTGCCGGTTCGATCCGCACGCCTGCCAGATCGCGGTCACCGGGATTGTTCACCAGCGTTTCCCCTGCACTCAGCCCGGACAGAATCTCCACCTGATCGCCCTGACGGTGCCCCAGAGTTACATAGCGAAGGTGCGAGATCCCGTTCTGGTCGACTGCGTAAACGCACGCCAGCGAGCCACGCATCGTGACGGCTGACTGCGGCGCCAGAATCATGTTCTTCATTGATCCCGGAAAATCCGCCGTTGCAAACATTCCGGCCCTCAACCCATTCGTCGCAGGCAGATCCAGCTTCACCAGAAAACTTCGGCTCGATGGATCCGCTGCCGGAACAATCTCCGCCACCGTTCCGGTCAGGTTCCCCATGCCGCTCCCGCTCACGCTCACCGGAACCTTCATCCCGCGATGCACCGAACCGATCAGGGACTCGTCCACCGTCGTATATACCTGCAGCGGCCCGTCGCGATCGATCTGCAGCAGAGGAACGCCCGGCGAAGCCAGCGTGCCGGGATCGGCCATGCGCGCTGTCACCACACCGTTGAAGGGTGCCCGGATGGTGGCGTACGCCACCTGGGTTTTCGCCGCTGCCACCGCGGCCCGAGCCGCCCGCGTCTGTGCCTGGTACGACTCAAACTGCAGGTGCGCCGCTTCCGAACGCTTCTGCACCACATCGAATTCCTGCGGGCTGACGCTCTTCTCCTTTTGCAGGAGTTCGTACCGCTTCAGCGTCTCTGCTGCCAGCGAGGCGTCCGACTGCGCGGCCGACTGCTGCATCTGCGCGGCAGCTTCCGCCGCCTCTGCCTGATTCAGTCCGGCACGCAACGCGGCGTCGTCAAGCTGCACCAGCAGCTGTCCCGTATGAACATAGTCGCCCGCCTGTACCAGTACCTGGCGGATCTGACCCGGAACCTGCGCGGAGATCGTTGCCGTCTCCTTCGCGTGAAGCGTGCCCGTCGTCTGAATCCGCTGTGTGCGTTCTGCGGCCACACTGTGCACCAGTTGGCCCTGCACCACCGGCGGTGCGCTTGTGATCGCTTTCTGGTTGCCGGAGCATCCCAGCAGCAGTGCGGGAGCCAGAAGAAGAGGGTAGTAAACGGCTTTCATTGCAGTTTCTCCGCGGAATCAGGTGTGAGTCGGCCGGTGGCGTACATCAGCTCGGCATAGGCAACGGTATTTCCCCAGGCAGCGCGCCAGTAATTGTTCTGGCTGGCTCGTTGCGCATCCTCCGCGCGCAGCAGGTCAGTCATCGTGGTCAGCCCGGCGTTGTAGCGGTTGCGCAGGATGCGCAGCGCCTCGGCGGATTGCTCCATCGCGGCGCGCGCCGTGGCCACCATGCGTTCCGCCGTTTGATGTCCCGTATACGCGCGCTCCACAGCCATCCGAATCTGCAACTCCTGGCTGCGCTCCTGCGCATCGATCTTTTCCTGTGCCGCCTGTTCCTGGCGCAGCTTTGCCCGCTTGCCCAGAGGCAGCAGATCCAGATTCAGCTGCACGCCTGCCACCCAGTTGTTGCCTCCGCTGCCGGCGAAGGTCGTGCGATCCGTCTCCCAGTTGCCGTAGGCGTCGATCTCCGGCAAAAAGCTCCCGCGTGCCGCCTGAACTGCCTTCCGCTGCGCTGCCATCTGCTGCCGCAGAGCCTTCAGGTCGGGCCGTGCCTTCAGCGCTGCGGCAATATCGCTCGCAAGCATGCCATCCGGATAGCTCTGCGCCTTCATCGGCTCCAGCACTCCGCGCGTCGTCGTCGTGCTGCCCATCGCTGTTTCCAGCTCCGCCCAGGCCGTCTGCAGCCTGCCTTGCGCCGCGATCTGGTCCTGCTCCCGCGCGGACAGATTCACTTGCGCCGCCAGACTGTCGGAATCGACCGCGAGGCCGGCCTTGACATGCGACTGCGCATCCCGCAGCAACGCCTGCGCCGTCACCACTTCGTGGTTCGCGATCTCCACCTCCCGCTGCGCAAACAGCACACCCTCATATGCCTGCACCACCCGCAGCACCACTGCCTGCTGGACTGCGCTCGACATCGAGACCGCACTTTTGGCCGCCAGCTTCGCGCTGCTGATCGTCCTCTCTGTGGCCAGTCCGTCAAACAGCCGCCACGACCCCTTGAAACGGGTAACAAAATCCCCCGTCGGCGTCGGTCGATTCAGCGCATTCAGCGAAAAGTCGCCCTGCGTGAAACGCTGCTGGCGCAGCTTCGTCCCAAAGACGTACACCGGATCGTTCCCGCGCGACAGGTCTTCAGTGAACTGCAGTTGCGGCAGCAGCGCCGTGCGCGCCATGCCCGCCTGCGCGTCCGCTGCCTTCTCATCGGCCCGCGCCACGGCTGTCTGCGGATTCTGCCCCAGCGCCCGGGCGATTGCCTGGCGAAGCGTCAGCGTCTGCTGTTGGGCCATGCCCGGTGTCGCTGCCGCCAGCATCAGGATGAACGTCCAGATTCTTCCGTAATGTCTACTCATTACCTTCCTCACCGGCCAGTTGCGGACACACATGTACTTGCCGTCCTGCCGGATGGCTCTGCACATCGGCGCCCCTTTTCGGTGCCCTTGTCTTCTTAAAGCGGGTCTGGAAGGGATTCGTTACAGGATTGCGGAAGAATTTTTTATGAGCCGCAGATACTCTTCCGTCAGCAGCCGCCGCAGCACCGGCGGAGCCGCCGCATCCGGGCACACTTCGAGCGACCGGCACCGGTCGATGGCCTGCTTCAGATCGCGAATGAATGCAACGCACGCCGGGCATCCCTCAATGTGCCGCCGCATCGCATCGCAGGTTTTCGGCTGCAGCTTGCCGTCCAGATAATCGGACAGGTTGGAAAAGATCTCGCGGCACTCAGCCGAGCGCTGCACAGGCTTTTTCCTGCCTTTCGGCCTCTTCTGCTCCTCATCGAGGACGCGCCCCATCTCCTGCCGGACCATCAGCCTGGCCCGATGCAGCCGCACGCGCACGGTAGCCGCCTGCAGGGACAGCACTCGCGCCACCGTCTCCGTGTCCAGTTCCTCCATGTCGTGCAGCACCAGCACCAGCCGGTAGGGAACCGGCAGCCGAAGAACTGCCTCGTGCAGCATCCGGCGGTCCTGCCGGCTGGCCGCCTCCTTCTCCGGATTGGCTCCCGGATCAGCCAGCAGCAGCTCGTTGAGCTCCGTGTCGCTCGGCAGTAGATCCTCAAGAGCAATGGCTCGCCGATAGGAAGCCTTGCTCCGGTTGCGCAGGCATCGATTACGCGCCGCCGTATACAGCCACGCGCTCAGGGCCTTGGGGTCTTCCAGCTTCGCCAGATGCGGCAGCGAATGAAAAAGTACTTCCTGAACAGTGTCTTCCGCGTCCTCCCGATGCCCGCATACCTTCATACCGAACGACAGCACCGTTCGATGCAGCAATTGCAGGGCGCGATCGATACTCTCAGCGTCGGACTTCCGCAGCAGCTCGATAGCCTGTCGCAGTTCAGGGCGCACGGGTTCAGCATTCCATCCGGAAAAGTCTCTGGCCCCATTGTAGACGGCCCGCAAGCTGACCCCAGGTTTCGGTCACTCCTCCTCGCATCCTCCGCCGCTCCGGCAATTACTGTCGATTCTGTAGTTTGCCCGAAACCCTCGACCCTCACCCTGCGTCGGCGTACTTTAGTGGGCATGTCGCGGATCGCTCAGCTCATCCTCGCCCTCATCGTCGGTCTGGTGCTTCTCACCTGGGCCGCTTCGGGCGTGGTTGAGACCACGGCCCGCGAATGGTTCGAGCGCGACGTCAATTCCCGGGCCCGCCTGGTCCTCACCAGTGCCGGGCAATCGCTCGCTCGTTCCTGGTATGAGCCGAAGGAACTACAGGCTCAGTTGCTGGCTATCACCCGCGACGAGCGCATTATTGGGGTGACCGCCTGCGATGCCGACCTCTCCGTCCGCTCCAGCACTCCCGGTTTCCCCAGCGAGTTCAACTGCGTGGAAGTGGGCTCCCGCATTCGCAGCGGCGAATCCTCGGCAGGCGACCCCAGCTATCCGTTCCATGGGTGGAGCACCGTTGCCTCCCTCCCCACCGGCCGTGTTCAGGTCAACGCCATGCCGGTCTTCGATCAGGGGCGTCAGCTCGGTTTCGTCATCCTCGTTCAGGATCTCAGCTACATCCGGCAGCGCGAATCCAGAGCCCGCAACTTTCTCATCATTATCTTCATCATCCTCGCCATCACCGCGTTCGGCGTTCCCATCGTCGTCGCCCGGCGTGCCCGCCAGGAGTGGAGCCTCGAGCTCCGCCGCCTGTTGCGCGGCGGCGGCCGCAAAAGCCGCGAGTTCCAGCCCATCCTCAGCGACATGCGCGAGCTCCTCTGGCGTATGTCCTCCGAACAGGAAGATGCTCCCGGCCAGTGGACCGCCGCCAGCCTCAGACAAACCCTCAACCTGCATCTTCACGGCGAAAAGGTCGTCATCCTCGCCAACCGCGAGCCCTACATGCATCAGCGCCTCGCCAACGGCGAGATCGAAGTGCAGCATCCCGCCAGCGGACTCGTAACCGCTCTCGAACCGGTCCTGCGTGCCTGCTCCGGCGTCTGGGTCGCCCACGGCAGCGGCACCGCCGATCGCGAGACCGTCGACCGTGGTGACCACGTCAGCGTCCCTCCCGGCGAGGAATCCTACCGCATCCGGCGCGTCTGGCTCACTGAGGACGAGCAGCAGGGCTACTACTACGGCTTTTCAAACGAGGGCATGTGGCCTCTCTGCCACGTTGCTCACGCCCGCCCCATCTTCCGCGTCGAGGACTGGCACCACTACCAGTCGGTCAACCAGCGCTTCGCCGACGTCGTCTGCGAGGAGGTCGATTCCTCCGATCCAATCATCCTCGTGCAGGATTATCACTTTGCCCTCGCGCCCGCCATGATCCGCAAACGCCTCCCTTCAGCCACCGTCATCATGTTCTGGCACATTCCCTGGCCCAATGCCGAACGCATGGGAATCTGCCCCTGGCGCAATGAGGTGCTGCAGGGCTTGCTCGGCAGCAGCATTCTCGGCTTCCACACCCGGCTCCACTGCAACAACTTTCTCGACTCCGTTGACCGCTATCTGGAAACCCGCATCGATCGCGAAAACAACGCCGTCGTGATGCAGGGCCACAGCACTCTTATCCGCCCTTACCCCATCGCCATCGAGTGGCCCAATCGCTGGGTCGAAACTTCCCCCAGCCCTGAAGACTGCCGCGCCCGGGTGTTCCGCGACCTCGGCCTCAGCTCTCACGCCCTCCTCGGCGTCGGTGTCGATCGCCTCGATTACACCAAGGGCGTCGAAGAGCGTCTGCTCGCCGTCGAACGCCTGCTCGAGCGGTTTCCGGAATTCCGCGGGCGCTTCAGCTTTGTTCAGCTTGCTGCTCCCAGCCGCACGCGGATCCAGCGCTATCAGGACCTCAATGACGCCGTCGAAGCCATGGCCGCCCGCATCAATCAGCGCTTTGGACAGGATGGCTACTCGCCCATCATCCTGCTCCGCTCCCACCATGAGCCGCCCGAGGTCTTTCGCTACTTCCGTGCGGCCGACCTATGCTACGTAAGCAGCCTCCACGATGGCATGAATCTCGTCGCCAAGGAGTTTGTTGCCGCGCGCACCGACCTCCGCGGAGTCCTCATCCTCAGCGAATTTACCGGCGCAGCTCGCGAACTCACCGAAGCGCTCATCGTCAACCCCTACGACTTCGAGGGCGCCAGCGAGGCGCTTGCGACCGCTCTCAAAATGCCCCGCGAAGAGCAGCAGGACCGTATGCGCTCCATGCGCGCCGTCCTCGCCCAGTTCAACATCTATCGCTGGGCGGGCAAAATGCTGGTGGACGCCGCCCGGCTCCGCAATCAGGAGCGTGTTGCCGAAAGGCTCGCCGAGCGCTCGCCGGCCTCGCCCTCCGCATAGGCCCGCCGAACTGCGAGCCGCGGTTACCAGCCCCATCCGCGCAGCCGGCCTATCCATCTCCCATCGGACCCGGGAATATCGGCTCTCCGTCCAGATTTTCTGACCATTGCGTCCAACTTCTGGACGCCCTGCGCCGCAATCCACCCCCCTGTTTCCTGCAAGTTACGAAAAATGGCCTTCCCGATTTGGCGATTGGATTGCGAACGGGAAGGCGGGCATTACCCAAAGCGATGTTTGGACCTCGCAGTACTGGACCGCTCGTACTGCTCACGCAAGCAACAGCTACTTGAGGAGAATAATCCTGTGAGCCTCCCAGCGATCGATCAGCATTTGAATTACGCCTCCGGCTTAAAACCCGCCCCCGGCCAACCCTCTCGCCTCTTTCTCCAGGAGCACCGGCAGGCGGTTCGCGTCGTCATCGCCGGCGGATATTCGATCTCCCGAGACGGCCTGCGCGAGCTGCTCAAAACCTCGGCCGAGATGCACGTCGTTGGCGAGGCTCCGGATGGCGAAACCGCCCTGCGCATGGTCGATAGCTGCAGACCCGATGTCCTCGTGCTCGATCTTCCCATCCCCGGCCGCAGTGACAAGGAAATTCTCCGCGAAATTGCCGCTCGCTCCCTAGCCGTGCGCGTTCTCGTGCTGGCTCCGGTTCTCGACAGGCAGGAGATCCTCGCCGCGATTCAGCTGGGAGCCCGTGGCGTGGTATTGAAAAGCTCCGCCTCCACCCAGATGCTCTTCGAGGGGATCCGCAGGATCATGGCCGGACACTACTGGATCGGGCAGCAGGATGTCTCGACCCTGATCGAAGTCCTCAAAAAAGCCCCATCCGAGCAGAATCCTCCCGCACCGCTCCGTCCCTATGGCCTCACGCCTCGTGAATTCGAGATCATCCCTCTCGTCGTCAGAGGCTATTCCAACGCCGAAATCGCGGAGACGCTCTCCATCAGCATCCAGACCGTCAAGCACCACTTCAGCCACATCTTCGACAAGCTCGGTGTCTACAACCGTCTGGAGCTCGCCCTCTTTGCCATCAATCATCGCATCGTCGGAGAGAAGAGGCCATCCAGGTCCTGCCCTCCGAATGCGCCTGAGAGCGCATCTCCCTCAGTGCAGCCGATGGCACGCACCTCCTGAAGGCGCGCCAGGTGTCCGGACGTTGCTTCGCAGCCGAACGGAGGCCGTCCGCGCCACCTCCCCCTGGCCGGTTCGCCTGATTCCCTCGATTCCGCTACCGGCTGTCATCGCCATTCCGCGCAGCCGCCCTGGCCTGTTTCCTTACCTGGAATTGGGCAGCCGCTCGTCTGCAAAAGGCTGGCCAGCCTCCGGCGACCCACTGCCCCCGCCCGTCCACAGCGTCATCGTGAAGGCGACCCGGCCTTCCTCGTTCCGGCTCACCCACAGGTCGCCACCGTGCGATCGCGCCACCGCTCGGGCGATGGCAAGGCCCAGCCCTGTTCCCGTCGGCTTCGTTGTAAAAAACGGCTCGAATATGCGCCCCAGCTGGCTGGCCGGAATGGCCGGCCCCGTGTTCTCAATGTCGATCCGCACGGAGCCGTCCTCCATTTCCGCGCCAATCCTGATCGCGCCCCGCGCCGGCGTCGCATCCGCCGCATTCAGCGCCAGATTCAGCAGCGCGCCCTCCACTTGCGACGCATCCACCGATATCGTGATATCGTCCCTCGTGAAACACTCCACCTGAACCTCCTGCCCCGCCGTCCGCATGCGAACCGCGCTCTCCACCGCCGTGAGCAGGTCGCCGATCAGCGTCGGTGTTCGATGCGGAATCCTCGGCCGCGCATACGTCAGAAAATCCGTCGTCAGCGACTCCAGACGCCCCGCCTGCCGCCCGGCGATCGCAAACATCTCCTCTCTCTCCCTGGCCGGAGTGGACGCATCCGCCGCCGTGCTCAGCGCGCTCAGGATCATCGCCACTGGATTCCGGATCTCATGGGCAATCCCGCTGGCCAGCCGCCCAACCGCCGCCAGCTTCTCTTCGCTCACCAGCTGCTCCCGCGCGCTGTGCAGGTCCACCAGCGCGCTCGATAGGTGGCTCTGCTTGCCGCGCAGCTGCGAGACCAGAAACCACACCAGCGTTCCCATCAGCGCGAAGATGATCGCCAGCATTCCCGCTTCCAGATACTCGGATCTCGAAGCCGGAGGATGCAGCGTAAAGTAATGCCACAGCCACAGGAAGATTCCCGCATCCGCGGCCACAATCGTGGAGATCGTGACCCTCAGCCCAAACAGAAAGGCGGATTGAAGAACCGGAATCGCGAGCAGGACCTGATAGGGGCTGTGATCCTGATTCGTCAGCCACGCCAGCAGCGCTGCCAGCGCAAACAGCATCAGGATCGAGGCCGCTCCGTCCCACTTCGCAGCCCTGTCGCTGAGCGGAGCTGTGCTGCTTTGCAGCCAGGTCAGCTCTGCCAGCCGGACCACAAAGCTCAGTCCCAGCACCAGCAGCACCGCCATCGAAGGCTGCCCCAGCACAAACGCAAAAAGCGAGTGCAGCAGCAGCAGCATCGCCAGCACGAACAGCGTCAGAATACAAAATGCGGTTTGCTGTTTTCGCAGATCCTCGGCATGCTCCGTCGGCATCGCCCCTGCGTGAATGCTCTTACTCTCCACCGTCCATCGTCCCTGCGCGCTTGCTCCGGGCTCGCATCGCGTTCATGCCGCGCAACATCCTGGCACAGAACCCGCGCAGTCGCGCTGCTGGCATTATCTCCCTTCGGGCTCCGCCCGCGCGCCTGCAAATGCGAATCGAATCGTTCCCGGTACGGTTACCTTCGTGCTAGCTCCCCGCGCCGCCGCAGGGGCGCTCTGCCGGCGTGGTGATCGCGCTGTTGCCCGTGGGATGCGCCAGTTCCGTGCCCGCCTGCGCCGCGTTGACCAGCAGAGTCGCACCCGCGAAATAGAGCAGCAGAAAGCAGACCGGCAGCACCGTCGAAAGCAGCCGGCTCTGCTGGTGCAGCACCACAGGGATCAGCAGAACCCCGACGTAGATCGCAAGCAGCATGACAAATGTGCCCCTCGTTTCCATCGCCAGCCGCTGGTGCGTCTCCAGCAGAGACGGAGTCTCCCCGTGAAACATTGCTCCGGCCGCCGCTTCGCCGCTGGGTACAGCGATAAACAGGCTCGCCGTTCCCAGCGCCATCAGAACCAGCGCCGTCACCATCCACGGCCGCGCCTTGAGTGGAGGCATCGCCGCGCCAATCGCAATGAACAGCGGCGCTATCAGCAGCAGGCCGATGGGGAAATGAATGATGATCGGGTGCATGGCATGCCATGCAGGAATATAGAGAGCTTGTTCCATCGTCGAATTCCCTTGCGGTTGCTCCGGTTCCCGCAGCCGCCGTTCACCTCGATCTACGAAACCGCCTCGAATTGCTTCTTCGGCGTGAAACACGATGGGCAATAGGCGAACGCTGCTTTATCTGCCACATACCCGCACACCGGGCACACATAGAAGGCCCGATGACCCGACCCTTTCAGTTCCTCCAGTCCTGCCAGAGCCTGCCGAAACAAATATGCCCGTTCGGCGCTGGCTTCCTTCGCCAGGCTGAAGCTTCTTATCGCACCGGCGGCTCCGTCCTTCTCCGCCTGATGCAGGAGTTCCGGATACAGCTTGTCGTGCTCCCATGCCTCGGTCCGGATCGCTGCCTCCAGGTTCTCGCGCGTCGTGCCCACCGCCATTTCTTTCAGGGTGCCCGGCGTCACCCGTTTCGGTCCCCCGGAAGCCGAAAGGTGATTGCGCTCCTCGATTGAATCCGAACGCGCCGCCGCCCGGAACAGGCTTGCCACGGCGCCATATCCTTCCCGATCCGCCTGTTGAGCGCAGAGCAGATATCGCGCATGCCCCGCCATCTCCGCCCTCGCTGCGGTCCTCAGGTTTTCCTGCGTATTCGCCGCACGTGTCGCTGGAGTCGCGAGCAGGCTTGCCGCAATGGCTGTCATTCCAATCTGAATCCACCGGAATCGTCTGCGCCCGGCCACCTGCGGACCTTTCGCGGGGGAGATCCTGCTGGTATCGCCCCCTGAGGACCTACCTCGCACATCAGGGGCCATTCCTCTCCGCCTTTCCAGGCTTTGTACTCACATCGCCTTCTTTTCCGTGATACCGATTTGTCCAGGTCCCAGGACAGGCCTGTCGCAATTTCTCGACATTCCCATGCCCATCGGCGCTTCCGTCGGCTCTTTCCGCAGGGGAGCCGCTGAACATCTTTTGGCAGGCGGCGTGCAGCTTCGCCGCTGTCTCTCGGCGAGAGCCTCCTGACGGATGTCACTGGCCGGGTGCGACACACGGTTGTGACGGATGACTGGAGACTTCGCGTCGACGGCAGGCAGTCAGGGGATGCGCGGCGCTTCCGGATCGCTGTGCCGAACCGCAGCCTATCTTGCAGGGGATCAGAAGTATGAAATGTGCCAATCCAAATTGCCAGAGTAGTCTGTTGTATCTGCGCGGCGGGACTCTCCGTCTGCTCGAACTTGAACCACACCCGGAAGATGGTGCGCCGGAGCTCAGCCGTGCCCCTTCTCCGGTTCACGCGCCGGCTCGCTACTTCTGGCTCTGCTCCCACTGCTCTCATATCTTCCGCCTCAGCCGCTGGACTGCGCGGGGACTGCTGCTCGAATCGCTGGATCCATCGGCGGAGCAGGAGAGGACCGTGCTCGTGGACCCCCATCCTGCCGTCAATCCGTCGTCTGTCTTTCACTTCCGTCGGCGTCCCGCGCGCGCCGCTTCATAGAGGGGTGTCAGCCAGCGGGGAGCGGCGCGGAACAGCTCGGCGATGGATAGATGGATAAATGGATCGCCGCCGGAGCAAATCCCCGCCGCGTTCTGCTATCGCAAAATCCTTCGCGAAGCGCGGGTGACTCCGGTCACATACGTGCAGCCACGGTCACCATAGACTCTCGGCGAGCGAACGTGGCCATTCACCATCTCGCCGCTCCGGAGTTGCGCCATGCCCGATCAGGAAATGATGCAACCGAAGCCGGAAACTGCACGAGGAAAACCATCGCTGGACCCGCGCCTGCGGGCATTCTCCAGGCGCAGCGCCAGGCGCACGTTTTTCGCCCTCCTGCCGCCATTTCTTGCCGCGGCTCTGCAGAATCTGCTCTGGGGCGTGGTTCATCCATTTGCCTGGTTCCTTTCCTACCCCGCCGTTTTCTTCAGTTCCTGGTTCGGCGGCTTCCGCACCGGCCTCGCCGCAACTGTCATCAGTGCCCTGCTGGAGTGGTGGTTCTTCGTCCCGCCCGTGCACAACTTTCTGAAAAGCGACCTCCGGCTTCTCGTTCCAGCTGCCCTCTTCATCTCCACGGGCATTCTGTTCAGCCTCTTTCATGAGCGGCTCAGAAGATCCATCCGGGCGACTTCCGATGCCCTCGCCGAGCGCTCCCGGGCGGAGGCCGCCCTTCGCGAAAGCGAGAACAGCCTCCGTCGCGCCCAGGCCATCGCCCGGCTCGGCAGCTGGCGGCTCGATCTTTCCACCCATCGCCTCGTCGTCTCCGAGGAGTTTCCCCGCATTCTGGGTCTGGATCCGGAGGAACCTCTGGACTGGGAATCCTTCCGGGGCGTGGTTCACCCCGAAGATCGAGAGCGGGTTGAGCTGGCCTGGGCTCAGGCCCTCCGCGGAACGCCCTATGACATCGAGCATCGCATCGTTCCCCACGGCCAGGTCCTGTGGGTCCGCGAAATTGCTCAGGTGGAGTTCGACGCCACTGGCCGGCCCATCAGAGGCATCGGTACCGTCCAGGACATCACCCCTCGCAGAACCGTTCAGAACCGCCTCGAACTGATCTATCGCGCCAACCGCGCCCTCAGCAAATGCAATCAGGCGCTGGTCCGCGCTACCGAGGAAGCTACGCTCCTCCAGCAAATCTGCGACATCGTCGTCCAGGACGCGGGCTATCCGCTCTGCTGGGTGGGGCGGGCCGAGCAGGACGAAGCGCGTTCCGTGAGCGTCATCTCCCAGGCCGGATGGCAGAGCGGCTATCTCGACGGGATTCAGATCACCTGGGCCGACTCCGAGCGAGGTCAGGGGCCAACCGGCACCTCCATTCGCACCCGAAAGATCGTTGCCGTCAGGGATATCGCCGCTGACCCCCAGATGGCTCCCTGGCGAAACGAGGCCCTGCACTATGGCTACGCCTCCTGCCTGGCTCTGCCCCTGTTGCTCGAGGACCAAATCTTCGGCGCGCTGACTGTCTATGCTCCCGAACCCGACGCCTTTGGCCCCGAAGAAATCGCCCTCCTTTCCGAACTCGCCGGCGACCTCGCCTTTGGCATCTCCGCCTTGCGGACTCGCGCCAGGCGCGCCGAAGCCGAGCAGGAACTCCTCTCCTTCAATGCCGAACTCGAGCAGCGCGTCCGCGCCCGCACCGAAGAGTTGCAGCAGGCCCGCGAACGCGAGGGCGAGATCGGCAATCGCATTCAGCAGAGCCTGCTGCTCGATCAGCCGCCCGCGCATCTGTCGTCCCTCAGCATCTCCGCGCTCAGCCTGCCCACCGAACGCATCGATGGCGACTTCTATGCGTTCGTCGAGCCGCGCGAAGGCTCGCTCGATGTGATCGTCGGAGACGTGATGGGCAAAGGCGTGCCTGCTGCGCTGCTGGGCGCGGCCACCAAGACCCATTTCCTTAAGGCCCTCGGCCATCTCACCGCCGGCGCCGCCGGCCCTCCCGAACCCCGCGAAGTCGTCATGCGGACGCACGCCGAAATCGCCCACCGGCTCGTCGAACTCGAAAGCTTCGTCACCCTCTGCTATGCCCGCATCGACACCCGCAGAAGCCGCATCGATCTGGTCGACTGCGGCCATACCGGCGTCATCCACCTCCATGCCGCGACATCCCAGGCCAACCTCCTCCACGGAGACAACCTGCCTCTCGGCGTGCGTGAAGAAGAAGTCTATGACCAGATTTCCGCCACCATCGAATCCGGAGACATGCTGGTCTTCTTTTCCGACGGCATCACCGAAGCCCGCAATCCCGACGGAGATCTCTTCGGCATCGGACGCCTCCTCGACCGGGTTTGCAGCCTCGGCAGCGCCGCGCCCGCCGACCTCGTCAATGCCATCCGCGCCGCCGTCGCGGACTTCTGTCTCTGCCGCCATCTCGGCGACGATCTCACCGTCGTCGCCGTTCGCATCGAAGAAGTTGGAATCCCCGTCGCCCACGACGAATTCGCCATTGCCAGCGATCTGACCGAGTTGCATCGCGTGCGCGAATTTGTGCGGGCCTTTTCCGGCAGTGCCTCGGCGCCTCTGCTCCCGCCTGAAGCGGTTCACGAGCTCGCCCTCGCCGCCAACGAGGTCGCCAGCAACATCGTGAAACATGCCTGCCGCGGCCAGCGCCATCGGCTGGTCGAAGTCGATGCCGAAGCCTACCCCGGACGCGTCATCGTTCGCCTCCGCCATTCCGGCGCCGTCTTCGTTCCGCCGCCTCCCTCGCTGCCCGCGCTGGATCTTCCGCGTGAGTCCGGCTTCGGCCTCTACATGCTCACCAAATCGGTGGACGAGGTCCACTACTACCGCGATGACCTCGGCAAAAGCTGTATCGCCCTCGTCAAATATCGCAACAACCGCACTCCCATCGGGAAAGTGAGGACAGATGGATATCCCGACTGAACAAAAGGGTAATGTCACAGTCGCTTCAATTTCGGTGAAGGAGCTGGACGCGGGCAATGTCGGCGACTTCAGACGTTCTCTCGTGCCCGTTCTTGAATCCTCGACCCACCTCGTCATGGACCTGACCCGCCTTGAGTTCGTTGACAGTTCAGGCCTGGGCGCCATCCTTTCCTGCCTGCGTCAGCTCAGCGCCAAAGGTGGCGACCTCAAGCTCTGCTGTATGACCACTCAGGTCCGCTCTGCCTTCGAGCTGGTCCGAATGCACCGCATCTTCGATATCTTCGATACGCCCGGCGAGGCAATCGCCGCTTTCGCAGGCTGAAGGAGGAGCTGCCATGGCCGCGCAGTTAACCGCCGATGACAATGTATACGGCCTGCAACAGGCAATCTGCCGCCACGCCGTCGAATCGCTCGGACAGGACTGGCGCGATCTTTCCCTGGTCGACCGCTTCCATGCCGTGGCTCTCGCTGTGCGCGACCGCATGATCGCCGGCTCTCTCGAAACCGAGAAGCGCTATCGCCAGAACAAATGCAAGCGCCTTTACTATCTCTCTATCGAATACCTCATCGGCCAGTCGCTCGGCGCCAATCTTCGTAGCCTGGGCCTCTATGACGCATGCCGTCAGGCGGTGGCGAATCTCGGCGGAGACCTGATGTCAATCGAGAATACCGAACCCGACGCCGCCCTGGGCAACGGCGGACTCGGCCGCCTCGCCGCCTGCTTCCTCGACTCTCTCGCCACCCTCGGCATGCCCGGCTTTGGCTACGGCATCAACTATGAGTACGGCCTTTTCCGCCAGGAAATAGAAAACGGCTACCAGCGCGAAATGCCGGATAACTGGCTCGCCCAGGGCAGCCCCTGGCAGATTCCCCGTCCCGGCGAAACCTGCATCGTTCCCATCTATGGCCATATTGAGGAAGCCGTCGACCGCCACGGTGTCTATAACCCCATGTGGATGGGCTGGCGCGTGATTGTCGGCTTTGCCTGGGACATGCTGGTGCCCGGCTATGGCGGCCGCGCCGTTCATCCCCTCCGCCTCTATTCCGCCCGCGCTTCCCGCGAATTCGATATGCAGATCTTCAATGACGGAGACTACTTCCGCGCCGTCGAGCAGAAAATCCAGTCGGAGATCATTTCAAAAGTCCTTTACCCGTCGGACGCGGTTGTTGCCAATCAGGAACTGCGCCTCGTTCAGGAATACTTCCTCGTCGCCTGTTCCCTTCGCGACATCCTGCGCCGCTTCCAGCGCGACTACAGCGACTTCCACGACCTTCCCGCTCACATCGCCATCCAGCTCAATGACACGCATCCCACTCTCGCCATCGTGGAGCTCCTGCGCATCCTCGTCGATGAAAAGGAGCTTCCCTGGGAGGAAGCATGGGAGATCACCCAAAAGACTTTCGCCTATACCAACCACACGCTCTCGTCTGAGGCTCTCGAGCGCTGGCCCGTGCCCCTCCTCAGCCGCGTATTGCCCCGTCATCTCCAGCTCATCGTCGAGATCGATCGTCGCTTCCGCCAGCAGATCACCGCCATCTCCCCGCCGCCTCCGGTAGCGGCAGAGCAGCTGGCCATCGTCGGCGGATTCGAGCCTCAGCAGGTCCGCATGGTCAATCTCGCCGTCGTCGGCAGCCACTCCGTCAATGGCGTATCCCCGATCCACAGCGGTCTCCTGCAGACGACTCTCCTCTCCGGCTTCCACGCCTTGTGGCCCGAAAAGTTCAACAACAAGACGAATGGCATCAGCCCGCGACGCTGGCTCCTCCATGCCAATCCTTCGCTGGCCCGCCTCATCACTTCAGCTATCGGCGATCGATGGATCACTGATCTGGAGCAGTTGCGCACCCTGGGCGATTTCGCCGGCGACTCCGCCTTGCAGCAGTCGCTCCGCGACGTGAAACACGCCAACAAACAGGCGCTCGCGGCGCTGGTCCGCGATCAGCTCCGCCTTTCCCTGGATCCCGCCTCGCTCTTCGATGTCCAGATCAAACGCATCCACGCCTACAAGCGCCAGATCCTCAATGTACTGCACATCGTCTACGACTACCTCGTCCTGGTGGAAGATGGTGTCGCGCCATCCATTCCGCGCACCTGGATCCTCGCCGGAAAAGCCGCACCCGGATACTGGCTTGCCAGGCAGATCATCAAGCTCATTCACGAAGTCGGCCGGATTGTGAATACAAATCCCCGCGCCGCCGACTGGATGAAAGTCGTCTTTATCCCTGACTACCGTGTTTCCCTCGCCGAAAAAATCATCCCCGCCGCCGATATCAGCGAACAAATCTCCACCGCCGGAACGGAAGCCTCTGGTACGGGCAATATGAAGCTGGCTCTCAACGGAGCCGTCATGGTTGGCACTCTTGACGGCACGAACCTCGATATCCGCGACGAAGTCGGCGAGGACAATATCTTTCTCTTCGGCCTTCATGCCAGTGAGTTGCAGGCCATGCGTGCCTCCCACGCCTATCATCCCCGCCAGCTCTGCCAGCAGGATGCGCGCCTCCAGCGCGTGGTCGATGCATTGCGTGCCAACCGGTTTTGTCCAGGCCAGCCAGGACTCTTCTCCTGGGTCGAGCAGATCATCCTCAACGATGCCGACGAGTACTTTCATCTCGCCGACCTGCCCCCTTACCTCGCCGCTCATCAGCGTTCCGCCGAGGCATTCCTCGACGCCAGCCGCTGGACGCGCATGTCTCTCATGAACATTTCCCGCGTCGGTCGCTTCTCCAGCGATCGCACCATCAGCGAGTACGCGCGCGACATCTGGGATATCCATCCCTGCTGATCGCCCGCGCAGACGCCGGCATGTTCGGCAATCTACGTGTGCTCGGGATTCGAGCCCGGTTCGGGAAAGTCGGAGTCTGCCTCTTTGATCAGCGGATCGGATTCCCGATGGGGCAACTGTCCGGCGAGCCGGTCGTGTGCTTCTCCGGGCTTGGAGGCATTCGTGCCAGGCGCGGTATCTTCTGTCGCACCCTTCCTGATGTCCGAGTTTTTGGGAGTCCTGCCGGTCATAGCTCCTCCAGTGCGGGAATCGGCGTACCGAAACGTGGATGCCGGTTGGGCATCGCGGCGCTGCCTGCGAATGGCCCGCATGCCATCCCGCGTTCTGTCGCGCTCTCTTTGCGCGAACGATCGAACGCTCGCAATTCTACTTCCCCCGGCGCGCTCTGCCCCTGGGCTGGAACTTGCAGGAGCCATTACGCCGGATTCGCCATCGTCCGTTCCATGCCTCGAAGAAGGGCCAGCCGAAGAAGCACTCCCCTCACGCGCCTCTGCGCTGCAGGTCCCTCTCCTGTTGCAGATAAATGCGATGATCGGCCCAGGAGATGCACCGAACCCAATCCGCCGGCACCATTGTGGCCTGATCGAGCAGCCATGTCTCGCCCTGAATGTCCAGAAATCCGATGCGCCAGTTGTGTTCATCCACTGCGAATCCCTGAAGTGTTCCGAGTCGCCCGTGGTTGCCCCACACTTCGTATCCCAGAAGGTATCCCACACTCCGCAGGTGCGGATCTTCCGTCGGGGGCACAGGATACAAAACTCCCGTCGGCAGCGACGTCGTCCCCAGCTCCTGGTCCACCCAGCAGGCCATCCGCCCAAAATACGCACGCATTGCGAGCTCCTGCTGCCGTGACACAGGCTTATGCGTATCCGCCGGGGGGCTTTCCTGTATTTGTCGCCGGGTCAGGCGAACCCGAAAGATTCGCGACTCCCAGTTGAGCCGCTCGATGGCTTCGACCGGGACGATCACTTCCTGACGGCCCAGCCAGCTACCAACGTCGACCACCATATAGCGGATCAGCCACGACTGGTCATCGAACAGGAAGGTCCCGATAGTGCCTACCCTTCCATCTGTCGCCAGAATCCTGGAACCAATAAGATGCTTCAATTCGTGCAGCATAAGCCCTCCCCGCTGGAACGCTGCGCGCGCCAGGACAGAGCAATAAATCGTGCAGTTATGTGGCCCGCCGCGCCTTGCCTGGGGTTTTTGCGGCGGATATCTGTGCCATCGTCGACTTCGGTGTTTCCAGATACGAGCTAAATAGCTCGCACCAGCGAAATACATTCTCGTTGCGAACCTTGCGGCGCAACTTCCGCATCCGGCGCACCCGTTCGCGGGGATCCATGCTGAAGGCTTCGCACAGCGCTTCGGCCACCGCCTGGATGTCATACGGATTCACCAGAATGCTCCCGTTGCGCAGCTGCTCGGCGGCTCCCGCGAATTCGCTCAGGATCAGCACCCCCTGGTCGCCAACCTGCGATGCGCAAAATTCCTTGGCGACAAGATTCATTCCGTCCTTCAGCGGCGTGATCAGTGCGATGTCTGCGGCTCGGTACAGCGCCAGCAGCTCAGGCCGGACCAGCGGGCGATGGATGTAGTGAATCGGCATCCACCCCGGATCGCCAAACTGACCGTTGACCTGGCTGACGAGCGTTTCGATCTCCAGACGCAGCTCGCGGTATTTGGGGATGTTCTCCCGGCTCGGAACCACAATCTGCACCAGACTCAGTTGGCGGCGCATTTCCTTATGGCTCGCCAGAAGATGCTGAAAAGCCTTCAGCCGGTCGGGAACGCCCTTCGTGTAATCCAGACGATCGACGCCCAGCACCAGCTGTCGTCCGCGCATGTCTCGCCGGATTTCCGCCGCACGCTGCGCCACGATGGGCTGCTCGGACTGGCTGGCAAATTCGTCGAAGTCGATGCCGATCGGATAGCTGCGGATGTGCGTCACGCGATTGCCCGAATCGGTATGCACCTCATCGTCGCGGCGCTGAATCTCGACATCCGGCAGAAACTGGCGCACGCAGCTCAGAAAGTTGCGCTGGTCCCGTGGCGTCTGAAACCCAACCGCGTCGAACTGCAGAATCCCCCGCAGAATCTGGCTGCGCCATGGAAGCTTTTCAAAGATGTCCAGCGGCGGAAACGGAATGTGCAGGAAGAACCCAACCCGGCAGTGCAGCCCCTGATTGCGCAGATATTCGCCGACCAGCATCAGGTGATAGTCGTGCACCCATATCACCGACTCCGGCCTCGCAACTCGCACCACCGCGTCGGCGAATTTGCGGTTGACGTTGACGTAAGCCTTCCAGTACGTCGGATCGAAATTGCAGCGCGACTGAAGATCGTGAAACAGCGGCCACACAATCTCATTCGAGAACCCGGCATAGAATCCCTTTCGTTCCGCTGCCGTGAGCGAAACAGAGATCAGATGATAGCCGTGCTCTGAATGGCTCTCCTCAAGAAGCCGATCGATGTCGTCTTCATACCCTTCGCCCGCCCACCCGATCCAGTATCCCTTGCGGGTTTTCAGAACCGGCCGCAGAGCTGTTACCAGCCCCCCGGAACTCGGATTCAGGATCGGGCCGGACGGACCCATTTCAATGGTTGTCGGCAGCCGGTTGGAAACCAGAATCAGATCGCCCTGCTTCATCGCGTCCCTCCGGTGCATTCCAGCCATGTGCGGAGAAAATCCAGCAGCTCCTGTGGCGGGCGGATCCAGCACTGGGCATGCGTTTCCCGCCATGCGGAGCGAACCAGCACCGTCAGGGCGCCCGTGTCGCGAAGCGCCAGAAAAGCATCCTCGTCCGTCGTATCGTCGCCCAGATAAGCGAGCGGCGTGCCCGGCTCAAGCTCGCCCAGCAAAACGCGAACCGCGCTCCCTTTGTTCGGTTCCGAGGGACGCAGTTCGATGCCCCCGTCGAACTCCAGCAGTGCGATCCCTGTGCGCTCGGCGATGGAAGCGAAAGCGCTGTGTGCTTCGGCGGTCAGCTTCTCCACCTGATCCCTGGCTTGCCCGCGCCAGTGCAGCGCAACGCTGCCCGGCTTGAATTCCGCCATCCCGCGCAAATCGCGGCCGTCGATCCACGTCGTGGCTTCATCGAGTGCCGCGCGATCCGCGGGACGGATCTCCGCCATCTCCGAGCTGCCATCTGGCCGCAGCCGCTGCCGTCCATGCGCTCCCCAGATTTCAGGCGCTGGTTCCACTCCAAGCAGGCGGCGCACTTCCTCTGCCGGCCGGCCGCTGATCAATACCACCCGGGTCCGCCCCCAGGCCTGAATGTCGCGAATCAGAGCCGCCACGCCGGGGTAGGGAACTGCCGCATCGCGATCCACCTGAAACGGAGCCAGCGTTCCGTCGTAGTCGAGTGCCAGCGCGCCGTCTCCGCGCGAACGCAGCCGCTCGAAGAAGGGCCTAAATTGAAGATGTGGCTCTATCTCCTCCATCTCTTTCTCTTATAACAAGCGGCCAGGTGCGATGCGGCACATCATGGGCTCTGGTGAAATTATCCTTGCTGCGCGCCGAAGACAAATTGTCAGCACTATGCCTGCGCCCCGCAGCGTCAAAGGAGTCAAAAGAACCTTAACGTTTCTGCCCGGCGATGACGGGATCGATCCAGGGTCCGTCCTGGCCGATTAACTGACCCGCCTCTTCCGGTCCCCACGTCCCGGGTAGATAGGAATAGGCCGGAGTTACGTTGCCCAGAACCGGCGTAACCACCCGCCATTGCGCCTCCACCAGATCCTGCCGCGAGAACAACTCGCTGCTGCCGCGGCTCGCGTCTCCCAGCAGCCGCTCGTACGGCGGCATGTCATCCATTGCCTGGCGATGAAGATCCAGCTCCACGTCCCGGCCAATCATCCGTTCCCCCGGTACCTTCACGCGCACGCCCAGACCGATCGCGAAATCCGGGCTCACCCGGATGCGCATGTGCGCCGATCCCGTCGGCACGATCTCGCCAAACGTCTCGCGCGGCGGACGCTTGAACTCCACCGTGGCCTCCGTGCATGTCACCGGCAGCATCTTCCCCGCGCGCACGTAAATCGGAACCCCCGCCCAGCGCCAGCTGTCGATGTGCAGCCGAATGGCGACAAATGTTTCCACGTTTGACCCGGGCGACACTCCCGCAACCGATCGGTATCCCTCGTACTGTCCCCGCACCACCGCATCCGGCGTCAGCGGACGAATCGCGCGCATCAGTTCCGCCTTGCGGTTGCGCGTCGCATCGCGATCTTCGCCCGTCGGAGGATCGATCGTCAGGTTGGCCAC
>DAHVZZ010000364.1:0-5921 GCA_027323785.1 Acidobacterium sp.
TATCTGGTGAAGCCCTTTTCGGGGGAAGAACTGGCGGGGACTCTGCGGCGGCTGGGCGAGCGGCGCCGCCTGGACGCAGAAAGCCGCGGCCTGCGGGAACGGCTGCGGTCTGGGCGCGGAATGGGCAACATTCTGGGACAAAGCCCGGAGATGGAAAAGCTCTTCCGTATTCTGGCGCGAGTGACGCAGAGCGCGCATCCGGTGCTGATTCTGGGCGAGAGCGGCACGGGCAAGGAACTCGTCGCGAGAGCCATCCACGCCAACGGGGCCGCCGCCGGCAAGCCGTTTGTGCCTGTGGACTGCGGATCGCTGGCGCCAACGCTGATCGAGAGCGAGCTGTTCGGTCACGTCAAGGGAGCCTTTACCGGGGCGCACCGGGCCAGCGACGGCCTGCTGGTGACAGCGGGCGGCGGAACGGTGTTTCTGGACGAAATTGCGGAATTGCCCCCGGGTCTGCAGGCGAAGCTGCTGCGCGCTTTACAGGAAAAGGAAGTGCGGCCGCTGGGCGGGAACCATACCATGCCGATCAGGGCGCGCATTCTGGCTGCCACACACCAGGATCTCAATGCGATGGTCGAGCAAGGAAAGTTTCGCCGGGATTTGTACTACCGGCTGAATGTGGTGAAACTGACCCTGCCGCCGCTGCGCGACCGCAGAGAAGATATTCCTCTGCTGGCGGCGCATTTTCTGGAGAGGAACAGCCGGGAGATGAGACGGCCGTTTCGGCTGAGCGCGGAGACGCTGGCGTACCTGGTGGAATATTCGTGGCCAGGCAATGTGCGGGAGCTGTCGAATGCTATCGACCGCGCCTGCAATCT
Source organism: Acidobacterium sp. (assembly GCA_027323785.1). GTDB lineage: Bacteria > Acidobacteriota > Terriglobia > Terriglobales > Acidobacteriaceae > Palsa-343. The sequence goes on from DAHVZZ010000364.1 coordinate 819, forward strand.
CTGCTCGGGGGAAGTGATTGAGATGGGCGGGATGACCACCAGCATTCGCGACTCGTGGATGCAGGCCAACGCCGCGCGGCGAGTCCGTCCGGCAGAGAATGTTCCGGCAAACAGCGTGGAGACGCTGGCGGAAATGGAGAAGCGCGCGATTCTGAGCACGCTGCAGCAGGTCAACGGAGACAAGCTGCTGGCGGCCCGGCTGCTGGACATCGGCAAGACCACACTGTATCGCAAGCTCAAGGAATATGGGGTGACGCAATGAGCGCGTTGACGGAGCATTCTTCAGAGAGTCAGCGAGCGGCCGGAGGTGAGGCTTCGCCGATGCGGCTACCGCTGCTGCTGGTGACCGGGATTGAAGGCATGGAGGCGACGGCCTCTGCGCTGACGAGGAAGCTGGGCTGCGCGATTGAGATCGCCTCAACGAGGGCTGCGGCGGTGCGGCTGCTGGAGCGGAGATGTTACGCGCTGGTACTGATGGATCAGCTGCTGGCCGACACCGATCCGGAAGGCGCCGATCTGGTCTGGCGGAGCGCGGGACTGGCGATTCCGCTGCAGTTCAGTTTTGCGCTGGCCGGCAGCGAGCGGCTGGAACGGGAGATTCGGGCGGCCATGGCCCGGCGGCGGAGGGAACAGGAATTGACCAGGACGGCAGCCGCGGCGGCGCTGGATGCGGAGCTGAAGAACGCCGTGACCGGGTTGTTGCTGGAGTCGCAGCTGGCGCTGGCGGAGGAGCAGCTGCCGCCGCGGGTGGAGATCCGCCTGCGAAAACTCGCAGGGCTGGCCGAACAGCTGCGGGAGACGCTGACCGGGCCGCTTACGATGGCGGCATTGGCAACTGGCGCTGGAAGCGGCAGCGGCGGGAGTGCGGGTTCGATTCGCGAGCCGGGCGCCGCTGTTGCCACCCCCGTGGGATTGCGCGCCGGCGGTCGCTGAGGTAACGTCGAGTTACTCATTCCCAGAAATCAACCGGTGGTTCCCAGCTTTGCTGTAGCTCTTTGGCGGTGTCCGTGCCGAGGAGCACGGTTGAGTTGCAGATGATGAGGAACTCCGGCGGAACAAGGAATCGATATTCATCTCACGGTATTTGGAGAATCTCCATTGCAACGCAAACCCTGGATTGGCCTGCTCGCTGTGTCCCTGTTCGTTTCGATCTCTGCCGGTGCGCAGCGTGTGACGCCTGCCACCGGCAGCTCTTCCCTCCTGTCGGCCGGAGTGCTCTCCGGAACCGGTGCTTCGGCTGGCGGGCCACCGGCGGCGTCCTCCGCCTCATCCCGGCCGCACGTTCGGGGCGTAGCCCTGGGAGTCACGGTGGGCACGCTGGGCATTGGAGCCGAGGCGGCCGTGCCGCTCTCCGAGCATTTGAACCTGCGCGGAGGGATGAACTTCTTCAGTTACAGCGACACATTGACCAGCAGTGGCGTGAATTACACGGGCTCGCTCCGGTTCCGGTCGGCGGAGGCCGAACTGGACTGGTTTCCGTGGGCGCGGAGCTTCCATATCAGCCCGGGAGCGCTCCTGTACAACGGCAATCAGCTTACGGGAAACGCGCTGATTCCCGGCGGCGACACATTCACGCTGAACAGCGTGACTTACATGAGCGATCCGGCGGATCCGGTGCATGGCTCGGGCAGCGTCAAGTTCGACAAGGCGGCTCCGAAACTCACCATCGGATGGGGTAACCTGCTGCCGCGCAGCCGACGGCGTTTTGCCTTCCCGTTCGAAGCGGGCTTCGCCTACGCAGGGACTCCGAATGTGGCGCTGGACTTCATCGGAACGGCCTGCGACGCGTCGGGAAGGAACTGCGTGCCGATCGCAACCGATCCGACGACCCAGGCGAACGTCGCCGCACAACAGAAGAAGATCGAGCACGATGCCTCGTATGCGCGGTTCTACCCGATTCTGACCACAGGTTTTTCGTACCGGTTCTGAACTCATCGCCAGGGGATCGTGATTCCCTGGCGATTGCCACTTGAATGCAGGTGTTGTTGCAGCGCTGAGCCGCAGGGGCCGGAGCGATCCTGACGGATTGTTCCGGCCCCAGTTCTTGTCCGGTGCCGAGGGATTGCGTCGCGGCGACCTTGCCGTTCCCATTTCTTGTGGGCGCAGGGAGCAGTGGGAGGCAACAGATCTGAAGGAGAGCGGGAGAGTGGTGGAGGCGCGGGCCGGAATCGAACCGGCGCATAAAGGTTTTGCAGACCTCTCCCTTACCACTTGGGTACCGCGCCGAACAGGAGAAACTCCAGGGACCGAGGCCAGTACGAACTGGGTGCGACCGACGAATTCGCAACAGGCTGGAGCGGGAGACGGGACTTGAACCCGCGACCCTCGCCTTGGCAAGGCGATGCTCTACCACTGAGCTACTCCCGCACGGTTCTTTTTGAGTATAGCGGTCGGCCCGCAACGGGTCAACGTGAGGAAAATTACTCATTTCAGGGGTGGTTTGAGGTGAGGGTCAGGGGTGGTTTGCGGTGAGGCGGCGGCAGGCTTCGCGGAGGTCGTCGTCGCGCTTGGCGAAGCAGAAGCGGGCGAGATTTTCGCCGCGGCCCTCGGCGAAGAAGGCGCTGCCGGCGACGGCGGCGACTCCGGTCTGGCGGAGGAGATGGCGGGCTTTGTCGCGGGCGGTGGCTCCGGGAAGGGCGGAGATGTCGGCGAGGACGTAGTAGGCGCCGGGCGGGATGGAGGGGGTCATTCCGGCCTGGGCGAGAGCGGCGCAGAGCATGTCGCGCTTGATCTGGTAGTCGGTGGAGAGGGACTGATAGAAGCTGGGAGGAAGCTGGAGAAGTCCGGCGGCGGAGGCGTGCTGGAAGGGGGACGGGCTGCAGACGTAGGTGAGGTCGTGGAAGTAGCCGATGGCTCCCATCCAGCGTCGGCTGGCGGCGAGATAGCCGACCCGCCATCCGGTGATGCTGAAGGTTTTGGAGAGGCCGGAGATGGTGATGGTGCGCTCGGCCATTCTTGGGAGGGTAGCGGGGCTGATGTGGCGGAGGCCGTCGTAGAGGAAGTACTCGTAGATCTCGTCGGTGATGACGAAGAGGTCGTGCTCGACGGCAAGGGCGGCGATGGCTTCGAGTTCCTGGCGGGAGAAGATTTTGCCGCAGGGATTGGAAGGGGTATTAATGACGAGGCCGCGGGTGCGGGGAGAGATGGCGGCGCGGAGGCGGGCAATGTCGAGCGACCAGTCCGGCGATTCGAGCGAGACGGAGACGGGCTGGATGCGGAGAGCGCGCAGGGTGTTGAGGTGATAGCCGTAAAAAGGCTCGAAGAGGATGACCTCGTCGCCGGGATCGAAGAGGGCGAGGCAGGCGGCGTAGAAGGCTCCGGTGGCTCCGGAGGTGACGAGGATTTCGCCCTCGGGATCGGCGGCGATGCCGTTGTAGTGGGCGAGCTTGGTGGAGATGGCCTGGCGGAGCGGAGCGATGCCGTCGAGGCGGGTATAGATGTTGTGGCCTTCGGCCATGGCGGAAGCGGCGCGGTCGAGGACAGGCGCGGGGACTTCAGTGTCGCAGACGCCCTGGGCGAGGTTGATGCCGCCGAGGCGGTCGCATTCGACGGACATGGCGCGAATTTCAGACTGGACGAGGCCGGGAGAGATGGCGCTGAGGCGGAGCTTTTCGGCTGCGACGGGCATTGGAATCACCTTTACGACAAGTGTATGAGCCTGGGCGCTGGTCCGGCACGGGAAGTTGCGGATGGTTGCCAGCGAATTGCGGTTAAGCCGGCGCGGAAACAGCGACTTGCGACAGGCACGATATGGCGGAATACAGCTTAAAACGTCTAATGGAATAACCATCTCAGGCAGGGATTGCGGGCGTGCGGCGGCATCGTTTTCCGCCGGGGGCCTGGAGCCTGCGCCGAGAGTATTCAGGAGAGTGAGTGAAGAAGAGGTTGTCCGCGGCAGCTCGACTGCCACTGTTTTTGTTCCTGATGGCGAGCTTTGGCATTTCCAATTCAGCACAGGCGCTTTCCAGTTCACGAATCGACCAACCAATCGACATTCAGCCGGCCGCGCCGCAGCGGGCACCGTGGGGCGCGAACACGAGCGGGCCGTTCTACACGGGGACGGCGGACGTTGAGCCGGGAGGGTCGTTCTATGTGGAGCCCTACCTCTTCGATAACCGGGAGCATGCTTCGGAGAGCGACCAGTTCGTGCAGAAGATGGCGCTGGGCATGGGACATCATATGGAGTTCGATCTGCTGATTCCGCTGGAGGAGAACTCTGTTCCGGCCGCATATTCGCCGACGGGGAAGAAGGTGAGCGCTTTCGAGCCGGGCGATTCGCTGCTGACGTTCAAGTACCAGCTGACGCCGGATGCGGACACGTACCGCTTTTGGGCCAAGCCGACGATCACGGTGACGGCGGATTTTCTGCTGCCGTCGGGCAACGTGCACGATCTGAGGCCGCAGCTGAGCGGAACCGATCAGAGCGGCAACGGGACCTTCGAGGAAGGCGTGGGCGTGCTGGTGCGGAAGCGGTTCAAGCCTTTCGTGGCCTATGGACAGCTGGGCGAGACGGTTGCGTCTCCGGCGACGGTCTCGGCGGGATACGAATACGACAACAACATTGGGGTGGTTCCGCCGGGGATGAACGAGGTGCGGATGGTGGACGGGAACCAGTTCGCCTACAGCGGCGCGCTGGAGGACGTGTTCAACACGAAGCACGGCATTGGCGCGATTCTGGAGGCGACGGGCGCGGTGCAGAGCGGGCAGAATCCGTTCTTCGGCAAGGCAACGGCTCCAACGTTTTCCTATCTATCCATGGCTCCGGAGCTGGAATTCACCTGGCCGGCGGGCAAACGGTTCGCGATGACGTGGGGCGGCGGGGTGACGATTCCGGTGGCGCGGAACAACTATGCGCGGACGGTGACTCCGATGGTGACGGTGTCGTTCTACTTCAACGGCCCGAACGGGAGCCGCAGCTCCGACTGAGGGGTGCCCCCTGGGGTGTTTTTCTGGGTTGCATATGATTCTGCTGGGGTTAGTGGTGTGTTTACTGGGTAGTCAATGGGGGATGGGATGCGGGTCGCTTCGCTGCGCTCAGCCGACGAGTTCACCACAGAGGACACGGAGGACCTTTTCACCACAGAGGACACAGAGAATTGAAGG
>DAHVZZ010000374.1:0-4260 GCA_027323785.1 Acidobacterium sp.
TCCTTGGTGAAGCCGCAGCTCACCTGCTCCACGGTGACCTTCAGGCCGGTATCGAGCGCGGTTTGAATCGCGGCCGTCAGATCCTTCTTATTTCCGGCCTCGGCGACGGTGGTGGACTCTTCCTCTTCGGTGGTTTTCACCAGCAGCGGATAGCGGAGGTGCGACTCGACTTTGGCGATCAGCTTTTGCGGATCTTTTTTCCAGGTGGTGGCGGGAATGGGAATCGGCTTTTCCTTCGCAAAAGCGCTGCACGCGTAGAAGGAACCGAACTTGCCCCACTTGAGCACCAGCGGCGAGCCGCACAGATCGCACTTCTCGTCTGTCGGCTTTTCCATCCGCTTCACATTTTCCATGTGCTTCTCGGCGTGCTTCAGCTCCTTTTCGAAGTGGTCGTAGAAGCCTTTCAGCAGGTCGGTCCAGCGTTCCTTGCCGTCTTCGATATCGTCCAGTTCCTCTTCAAGTCTGGCCGTGTACTGGGTGTCGAAGATGTACGGGAAATTGGCCACCAGAAGATCCGTGACCACGGCGCCGATTTCCGTCGGATAGAAGCGGCCGCCTCGGCCGGTGGGCGGAAGCTTGGTGACGTATTCGCGATCCTGAATGGTGGTGATGATGGAGGCGTACGTCGAAGGCCGGCCGATGCCGCGCTCTTCCAGTTCCTTCACCAGCGAGGCTTCGTTGTAGCGCGGAGGCGGCTCGGTGAAGTGCTGTTCGGGAATGGTGCGAAGCAGGCGCAGCGGGTCGCGGTCGTTGAGCGGCGGCAGCGAGGTTTTCAGCGATTCCTCGTCCTCGTCGAGGGTGTCGGAGGCTTCGTGGTAGACCCTCAGGAAGCCGTCGAATTTCAGCACCGATCCGCTGGCGCGGAAGTCGTAGGAGCGGTCGGCGCGCGCTTCGATGTTGACGGTAGTCTGGTCGTAAACGGCGGGCACCATCTGCGAGGCGACGAAGCGCTGCCAGATGAGCTTGTACATCCGGTACTGCTCATCGCTGAGAAATCGGCGAATCTCGTCGGGATGGAGTTCGGGATTGGTGGGGCGAATGGCTTCGTGCGCGTCCTGCGCATCCTTCTTGGAGCGGTAGACATTCGCCTGGGCGGGAAGATACTTCTGCCCCAGTTTGCGCTGGATGTAGTCGCGGACGGACGTAACGGCTTCAGGAGCCACCCGGGTGGAATCGGTACGCATGTAGGTGATGAGGCCGACGGATCCCTCGGAACCGAGCTCCACGCCTTCATAAAGGCGCTGCGCCACGCCCATGGTGCGCTTGACGCTGAAGCCGAGCTGACGCGATGCATCCTGCTGCAGCTTGCTGGTGGTGAACGGAGGAGCAGCGCTGCGGCGGCGCTCCCGGCGCTCGACGGTGCGGACAGACCAGCGCGCATTGCCCAGCGCGGCCAGGACCGCGTCCGCGGACTTCTGGTCGGGCAGGGCGGGAGCGCTGACGGTCGGCACCTCGGCCTTTGCGCCGTCGATGCCGACGAAGCGCGCCACGAACTCGGGTCCGCTGGGAACAGGCGTGAGCGCGGCATCGATGGTCCAGTATTCGACCGGCCGGAACTGCTGTATCTGCCGCTCGCGCACGACGATCAGCCGGACGGCGACGGTCTGGACGCGGCCGGCGGAGAGTCCGCGGCGGACTTTGTCCCACAGCAGCGGAGAAATCTGATAGCCGACGATGCGGTCGAGGACGCGGCGGGTCTGCTGCGCGTCGACCAGATTCTCATCGACGTTGCGAGCATGCTCGAAGGCCTGCACCACCGCCTTGCGGGTGATTTCGTTGAAGGTGACGCGATGAATCCTGCTGCGGTCCTTCACGGCGGGGAGGAGTTGTCTGGCCAGGTGGGCGGCAATGGCCTCGCCTTCGCGGTCCGGGTCAGGCGCGAGGTAAACGGAGTCCGCCTTTTCGGCCAGCTTGCGGAGGCGCTGCACGACCTTCTCCTTGTCCGGCGTGACGATCAGCGTCGGCTCAAAGGTGCGGTGCTTCAGCTCCACACCAATGTCGCGCTTGGGCAGATCCATGATGTGGCCGAAGGAGGCTTCGACGACGAAGTCCTTACCGAGATATTTGTTGATCGTCTTCGCTTTCGCGGGCGACTCGACGATAACCAGAGATTTGCTCATCTTTTCCTTTTCAACAGACGACGCTCGAAAGAATACGCGAGCGACCCCAGGGTTCGTTCCCCGATACTTCCTTCCGGGAAGCTACCACGTTCCGAGCTTTGGATTCCACAGGCTCTGTGACTGCACAGCATTGGACGCGCACCATGACTCAGAAGGTTCTGACGAAGTTTCGGCCCGGAAGTTGTCGTATGCGTCCTGCCAGTTCCAGCTCGAAAAGCGCGGTGAAGACCTCGGAAGAGCTCAGTTCCGACTCGAGCTTGTCGAGGATCTCATCCATCTGCAGCGCCTCATCGTGGCGGAGGACGCCGTAGACACGCGCCTCCGACGGAGGGAGAGGCGACTCTTCGAATAACGATGCCTCAGGTGTGGCCCTGGATGCAAATGCCTGTCCCTGTTCCAGCTGAAGGCGAACCTCCGTGGGCAGCTCCTCCCAGATATCTTCCCAGGAAGAAGTGAGTTTTGCTCCCTGCTTTATCAGCAGGTTAGGCCCCCAGGCATTTTTATTCGTGACGTTGCCGGGAACGGCAAAAACTTCGCGGTCCTGTTCGAGTGCGCAGCGGGCGGTGACGCGGGTGCCGCTGTACTCGGCGGCTTCGATCACCAGCACGCCCAGGCTCATGCCGCTGAGGATGCGGTTGCGGCGGGGAAAGTTCTGCGGCGCAGGGAAGGTTCCGAGCGGGAACTCGGACAGAATCGCTCCGCCGCCGGCCACGATCTGCTCGGCGAGGGATTTGTTTTCCTTCGGATAGATCACGTCAACTCCGGTGCCCCAGACGGCCATGGTGGGCCGCTGGGCGGCGATGGCGCCCTTATGCGCCGCTGTGTCGACGCCACGAGCCATTCCGCTGAGAATGGTGACGCCGCGCTGAGCGAGATCGCGCGAGAGCAGCTCGGCCATACCGGTGCCGTAGGGAGTGGGGTGTCGGGTGCCGACCACAGCGATTGAAGGAGTGGACAGGAGGGCGGCATCGCCCCGCAGCCAGAGCAGCGCCGGCGGATCGAAGATCTGGCGGAGCCTCTCGGGGTAGGCCTCGTCATGATAGGTCACGATGGAAGCGCCGGTTTCCGCGAGCTTCTCCAGTTCCTGGTCGGCGGCGCGGGCGGCTTCGCCGGATTCGATGAACTGCGCGGACTGGGCGGGAATCTGGAGCGCTTCCAGCTCGGTGAGCGGCAGGGCGAGGACGCGAGCCGCGCTGCGCCAGCGCTCCACGGCGCGCAACGTGCGGCGCGGTCCCATTCCTGGAGTCATGGCGAGCGCCAGCCATGCGTGGCGCTCTTCCGCAGGCGAAATGCGCGGTAAGGGATCGGATGCGGCGGTGTGGCTCATCGGCGATGGATTGCTCTGCCGCCTGTGTTCGGCTCGGCTCGTGCAAATTTCATAGAGATCGCCTGGAGACTATCGCCCGGGATGCCGCGGGTCAAGGTAAAGAGCCATCGCAGGGGTTACGGAAGCCACCAGCGCCAAAGCGGCCAGGCTACACTGACTAGTGCCCCAGCCTTTGAATCGCCTCCGTATTTCTGCGATCGATTTTCTGAATCCGGCTCCGCTGATGTGGAGCTTCGAGCACGAACCGGACCGCACGCGCCTGAGCGAGCGCTACTCCATCCAGCAGGACACGCCGGCGGAATGCGCGGCGAAGCTGGCCGCCGGGAGCGCGGACATCGGGCTGATTCCCGTGGCTGCTTACGCCTCGACGCCTTCGCTGGCGGTGATCCCCGGATGCACCATCGCATCGCAGGATCAGGTGCGGTCGATTCTGCTGGTGGTTCGCCATCCCGATGGCCTCGACGGCGTGCGAAAGGTGGCGCTGGATACGGCTTCGCGGACCTCGGCCACCTACACGAAGATCCTGTTTTCGCGGCTCTGGAAGGGCGATCCGGAGTTTGTGCCGCACGCGCCTGACCTGGAACCGATGCTGCGGGCGGCCGATGCGGCGCTGCTGATCGGCGATCCCGCGCTGATCGCTCTGGAGGAGCGCGCGGAACGTGAACGGCGCACGGGCGAACGGCTACTGTATCTGGATCTGGCCGAGGAATGGCATCGCTGGACCGGGACGGTGTGGGTTTCGGCGTTCTGGGGGGTGAGGCCGGAGGCGGTGAAGCAGTCGGGAATCGCCGCTGGGCAGGTGGTGGAGGATTT
>DAHVZZ010000399.1:0-1801 GCA_027323785.1 Acidobacterium sp.
CCGAACCTGCGGCCGATCAATCGTCGGACCGTAAATCTCGTTCAGGATCCCATGCGATACCGTGTACCAGACCCGGCTTGATGCCGCGTACGCCGTGCCCACCGCGGCCTTCGCGCTCGATGTCCACCGCGGCTCCAGCCCCGGTGCTCCAAACGCCTCTCCCTGCCCATCCACCCACCGGTACCGCGAATCTGTCTCTGCCATCGTGCGCCATTCTCTCCGTAACTTTCGCTTTTCCTGGTTACACGGCGGTGAATCCAACCCACTCCATCGCCTGCGCTTTAGACCCGCCTGCCCCGGACACGGCTTCAGCAATGCCGCATTTATTCGCAAGATGACCCGAAGATGACCTGCGGATGAATCTCCGCCCCGGAATCCTGATTCGCGCGGCGGACTTTAGATTTCCACCACCGAAAATCCCGCCGCCCGCGCCGCCTCGCTCAGCCGCCGGTCCGAGCACAGAAACTTCCGCCCCTCCGGACGTTCCCCGCACCAAGCCATCGCCGCCGCCAGTTGCAGGCTGTCCGCCGCCCGCAGCGGATATTTCTCCAGCAGCGCGCATGCCATCTCCCGAACCAGCTCATCGGGCATAATTTCCTGCCATACCGTTTGCAGCCACCGAGAGGTTTCAATCGCTTGTCGGGCTCGCGTCTCGTCGATCTCCCCGCTTCGCACCACGCGCCACACCGCGCTGTGAATCTCCGCAACGGCGCCCCACCACACCACCGGCGAATAGCGCTCCAGCAGCTTCCCGGCTTCGGGGCTGGTTCTCTGGATCACGCACAACGGGACCAGCGCACTGGTGTCCCAGAACGCGGCTTCCTCGCTCACCAGCCTTCCTCTCGGTCGTCCAGCAGCGCCTGCGTCGCGGACTTGCCCTTCACCGTCGGCCGCGGCATCTTCCAGAACTCCTCTAGCGCCTCCGGCGTCAGCTTACGCTTCGCCGGAATCAGCTTCCCCTCGGCGATCAGCCGCAGCTCATGCTCCGTCGCATCTCCCGCCTCCAGCGGGACCAGCCGCGCCACCGGCATCTTCCGGTCGCGGATGATGATCTCCTCGCCCGCCTTCGCATACCCGATGTACGTGCTCAGCCGGTTCTTCAGCTCGGCAATATTCACGCTCCGCATCGCTTTTACCCCAACATGGCCATTATAGCCATGTCAAACCCGGGACAAACGGCCCGCAATGCATCCCCTACAGGCTATCCCGCCGTTCTACAATCGCAGCGATATCCAGAATGATGAAACTGGCCCTGCCAACAGCGCGCCCTCAATCCGCTGAGGGCTGCCGCCTCGCTCAGGTATTTGTGGCCCTTTGCCTGCTGCTTGCCCCGGCCCCCGGGTTCGCCCGACAACACCCGCCGTCGCTTTCACCGCAAGCCCCGGTCTCCGCCTGGATGCGCGCCATCTTCGGCAACTACGACGCAAAAACTAGAACCTCCCGAGCCACCGTGCCCGCCGGCCACCCCGATCTCAAAGGCAGCGGCTTCTCAGCCGGCGATCCCATCCTCGTATACCCGTTTTGGAGCCGCGTCTACGGGCTCCCTGCGCACCATGAATGGGTTTTCCTCACCTACGCAATCCCCAACGGCCCTAGTTGGCAGCGCACCTTCGCGGACGTCGCGCCCTTTTCCTGCCACTCCTGCGCACCGCTTGTGGGAATGCACTTGCTGAGGAAGACAAGAAACGGTTGGACGGTAGGAATCTCGTCCAACGCTCTTACCACTTCAGGAGCCTTCGGCCAGCCTTCCGATTTAACTCGCCAAATTCCCATCGGCCCCGGAGTAACCGGAATTGAACTT
>DAHVZZ010000414.1:0-3130 GCA_027323785.1 Acidobacterium sp.
CCTCCCTCACCCAGACCGTCACCGCCCAGGTCGGAGCGCTGCTCTCCCGCCGCGCCTTCAATGCCTTCCGCCGCCGCCTCGACCCCAATGAATACGGCGGGGCGCCCCTTCTCGGCGTCCGCGGCGTCTGCATCATCGGCCACGGCTCCTCCAACGACCGCGCCATCATGAACGGCATCCGCGTCGCCGCCGAATTCGCCAGAACCGGAATCAACGACCGCCTCGAACGCGAATTCGCCACCGCCGAAAACGCTCCCATCGCCCCGGTCGAGGCACAGTAGCGCCCCAGCGTCGCCCGGCGCTCATTCGCTCATCTCCTCACGATACGGAAAACTGCGCGCCTCGACTAAACCGGCGGCATACCCTCGACGACATGCACTCCCGGCGGAGCCGTGAAGACAAACGCCGAATCCGGTGCCGGGGCGTTATCCCGCTCCCCACTGAAGGCAAAGCTGTTCGTGACCCCGTCGGTCTCAACGATCCGCATCGAGCGAATTACGCCGGAACCATCGGCAGTGATGCTCAGAGCACGCACGCGCTGCTCCATGCCTTTGGGAACCCCGGTGAGGGTGTACAGCCCCCCGCCATCCGCCGTCATGCGAAGCCCCGTCAGTTCCCTCTCCAACTCGGTATGTCCCAGAAGAAAGCGAAGGGGCGACCGGATGTCATCCAGCTTCTTCTGCGGAATCTTCTGCGCCTCCGTCGCTCCGGGCGAATAGAAGTATCCGTAGTGGCCGTCCAGAACGAACAATTTGCCCGCCGGGTCGGTGTACGTCCAGCGCATTTTGCCCGGCTTTCTCAGCAGCAGGACGCCCGCATTCTCGCGATGCATCCCCATCCCCTCATACTGCTGAACGAAATGGACCGAAAGCGAATGCAGCGAGTTGTAGTGATGATCGATCCGGCCCACCAGTTCATGCAGAGACGGCTGCGCTTCCGCGCGCAAAAAACTGGCTGCCGCAAGCACGCAGACCGCGGCAAGCGAAAGCCGCCAGCGGTGCCGGCGGCTCGGGCTTTCAGCGCGGGAAATCAACGGAGCGGTACGGTGCAATTGGTCCCGCCCGACGGATCGACCTTGATTTCCCCGTTCATGTCGATGCAATACCCGTTTTGCCCGGTCTTGCCAACCGCCTGGGGAACCGCGGTCGCCTGATAGCTCGTGAACATATCGTGATTGTTCACCGTCGTCTTCGTGCAATTCCCGATGGTAAAGATGTACCCGGACTTCGTGCCGCTGGTCAGGTCGCTGGGCAGCAGCTGGGCCGCCTGCGGCGTGGGAGCACCCGAATCCGAATTTCCTCCCAGGGCGGGAAGCGAGCAGGCGTATCCCTCCGCTGGATAGTCCGTGTGGTACTGCACCTCTGCTTCCTGAATCGCGCGCAGCGATTGCATCGCCGAGGTCTGGTTCGCGTCGCGGGTGATATGCAGATAGTTGGGGATCGCGATGAGCATCAGGATCAGCATGATCGAAATAACGATCAGCAGTTCCATCAGCGTGAATCCTGCTTCGCCGGAGCGCGGCGGAATGCGTTTGGAAAGATACATCATGGTTTTCAAATCGTCCCTGCGTGGGTAATCCTACAGCAAAATCGGCGGCGGTGCCGCCCGTCCCTGCTGGCGCGCTCCAAAGCGGAACACGCCCTGAAATACTTTTGACGCGCCAAACCCCATTTTCGCTCACGGCCCTTCCATTCCATCCGCCACCATCGCGCCGGACCCTGCCTCAGACGCGGAAGGGAGCCGTCTTATCAGGAGTGACCTGCATCACATTGATAGGTGAGGCCGATCTGCGATGATTCGGTAATTCTGGCAGACAGGCTGCTGAGGAGCTGATCCATGGTTTCACCCACCGATGTCTTTCGCTCCGGTGCTGGGCTCAACGATATGCAGAACTGGCGCGAAGCGCCTGCGCGTTTCACCCCGGCACAAAGAAAATTCGGCGAGGAAGATCCCATCTCCCCGGCCCGCGGCGCAATTCTGGGCCTGCTGATGAGTAGCGCCCTCTGGGCTGGACTGCTGATTGCCGGCCACGCTATCCTGCGGCTCCTCTGAATCGGCCCGCAAGCCACGCGCTTCCGCCCCGGCGATTCAAGGCATTTGTGCCCCTGCCAAAGCCGGTTACTTGTAGAAATTCTGGAACAGACCGCGCACCGTCTCGTAGCACTCGCACGCTGCTGACTTGAGCCCGTCCCGGTCGATAATCCGGATGTGGCTGCGCCGATAGTCGATGAAGGCTCGCCGGCGAAGCGCACCCGCCGCAATCGTCACCGTCGTCCGCCGCGATCCAAGAATGTCCGCCAGAAACCCCTGACTCAGCCCAATGCTGGAGTCTCCCGTCAGATCCTGGGCCGTCAGCAGCCATCGGGCCAGCCGCTGCTCGGCATCGTGAAGACGGTTACAGGCCGCAATCTGCGTCAGAATCATCGTGCGCCGCTCGAAGCAGCGCTGCACCAGCGCCCGCAGCGCCTCCGAGCGCTGCACTTCACGCCGCAATTCACCCAGAGGAATCCGGTACGCGCTGGTCGCCGTCTGAACCACACAGCGGGTCGGCGTACCGGCATGGCCGTCCAGCACATGGTAGGCCGGAATAACTCCCTCGCTGCCGGAGAGGCTAATCTCCGCTGTCCGCCCGTCCGACATCGCAACCATCGTGGAAACCAACCCGGACGTCACAAACCAGGCATAACGAGGAATCTGCTCGGCTTCGTACAGGACGGCTCCAGGGGGCAGGGCAGTTTCCTCAAGCCGTGCGCAAAGAGCAGTACGGTGCGGCGGTGGAAGGCTCTCGAGCAGAAGATTGTCGGTGTACTGGCCCATATTCTCCCTTGCAATTCAACGCAAACAACCCCTTACTGGCACTCGACATGCGATGGTTGACGCCGAGGGGAAATGGGGCTCAATTTGCGGATTATATGAATCGCAACGGGTTTTTTATGTTCGCTATCAGACAGATATGTCCGTTACTAGGAACTTGTTGAAATAGGCACACCGCCTGCGGCGTTGCACCGGGGCTGTTCGTCTTATAAGCATGCGTGGAGACGAGCGGGTTCAGGATGGGATGTTCAGCTATGTTTCATTGGAGCAGCGAGTGCCACAGGATCATCCGTTGCGGGCGGTTCGGAAGCTGACC
>DAHVZZ010000429.1:0-6616 GCA_027323785.1 Acidobacterium sp.
TCTGGTGGATCATAGCAGCGATAGCGGTGTCATTTGCGGCGAGAACCCGCGGACGATCAGGCCTTTCATGGTTTGGACTGGCTGTCCTCGTTGGCCCGATCCTCGCAGCCATCCTTTTGCTGGCATATCCGTGCGATTTGAATATTGAACGCACGGATAGGAATACAGCGCTGTCAATCATCGCCAACTCCTGAAGCTTGCTCGATGCACTGCTGCCTTGAGGTGCTGGTCCAAGGGGCCTTGTGGGTTGGTGGGCATTGGGGGTACCACCAGACGGGCATGGCGGAAGTCTGGCTGGGACCAGTGCGGAAGAGCAACCGCGGATTCTTCGCTCACCACCCCCGAACCTACCCTAAAGAGCAAAAAACGCTCTTTGGGGCCGCTCCACCCCAGAGAGCAAAAAGCGTGTCAAGTATCAGCACACTCTTTACGCCTCGTTATCAGGAGATTCTTTACAGGTTTGTGTTTGGGTTGGAGGCTGCGCCCAACGGTCCACCGCGGTGGACCGTTGGGCGGCGAGGTCGATTTCGCGGACGATCGTGTTGCAGTAATACACCAGGATGCGTTGCTCGATTCGCACCAGCCGAACTGGTTGTTTGGCCAACGACAGGCTTATCTTCCAGCGCTGGCTGCCGAGGCATAGATCGCCGTCGACACTGATCCGTCTGACCTCAGTGCCAGGGCCGTAGTCCCAGTCGGGCGGATTGGGCTGATACTTGCGCGCGCTCGGCGTCCACACGCTGGCTGGGGTCTTCATGCTCAGCGCCTGGTGCGGACGCAGGTGGTTGTATTCGTGGCGGAAAGCGTCCAGCCAGCTCTGCTCCAACCAATGGCCCTGGTCTCCGCGCCGGGTGCGCGCGCGCTCCAGCGAGTGATGAAAGCGTTCTACCTTGCCCTGCGTCTCCGGGTGCCGGATAGCGGAAAAATGACAGCCGATGCCCTGTTTCATCAGCCACACCAGAAACTGCGTCCAGCCTCCGGGTGCGTTCATGCTCCACCAGGGCACACCGTGGTCCATCAGCATCGCATCCGGGACTCCATGTTCGGCAAAGACCCCTTCGAGCCGTTCCCGCACAACTTCTCCGCGTGTTGTGCCGGTCTGTATCAACGCCACCGCGTAGCGGCTGTGGTCGTCCAGCACCGACAGCGGACCGATGCTGGCCGGGTTCTCCTTCTGCCCCTTGAAGTCCATCTGCCACAACTCATTCGGCCGCGCCCGCTCAAAGCGCTGCGTCGCAAGACGGCGGCGATCGGAAGCAGGCACCAGATCGTGGCGCAAAAGCACGCGGTGCACCGTGATCGCGGGCACGTGGTGGCCTTCGCCGGCCAGCAGGAAGGACAGCTTGCGTGCTCCCCAATCAGGCCGTGCCCGGCGCAGTTCAACAATCCGCGCCTCAATGACCGCCGGCGTTCGCGATGGGCTGTGCTCGGGGCGGCGGCTGTGGTCGTCCAGCCCGGCTATGCCAGAACAGGCAAAACGTCCGGCCCACACATAGCCCGTAGGACGGCTGATCCCATACTCACGGCAAAGCGCACTCATCGTCTCCCCGTGCTCCAGGCGCACTGCAAACTCGGCTCGCTGCTGACGAATATCCATCTGTTTCCAGGCCATCCTGCCCTCTCCTGAGAGGGCCGCTTCTCGCCTTCGCCCTCGCTCACGCTCGGGCGAAAGTGTAAAGGATGTCCTGATAACAACCTGTAAAGTATGTCGTGAAACTGAACACGCCTTTGGCTCTTTGGGGTAGGTTCGGGGTGGTGAGCGAAGAATCCGCGGTTGCCCTTCCGCCTGGGATCCCACCAAACTTCCGCAGCCCGTCTACGGGAACCTTTCTGCTCGTTCAGCGCTCAAACAGTCGTGAATGACTGATTTGGCCTGTTGGCGCCAGGCGGGAGAATGCAGAGTTAAATAAACCGAAATCGCCCCGCCGGTGGAATCTCCGGGAAAAACGCTCGCTCATGCTGGTCGTTCTTCGACGTCGAGATCTTGCTGATTTCCGCTCGCCCCGCTGGAGCTACTTTGCGATGACAAGCCTTCCTCCGCCGCCTCAATCCCTGCCCAAGGCTCGGGAGAATCCTTGAGCAGCCAGACCTGGACAAGTCCGCCTCCAATGTCCGGGGCTGCCTGGAAGATTCCGATTCGCTCTGCGAGTTCAATTTCCACTTCGCTCCTCGATCGGCTCTTGAAGACCACTCGTTGCGTCGTTTGCATTTCCTGCAACCCGTAGTGATCATGAAGGACGCCATGCAATTGCGGATTTCTGAAATCCCCTGCGGCCAGGTTAACAATTTGAAGTAGGTAATACCGTGCGTGCTCGGGAAGCATTCGCTCATCGAGCTGTGGATTTTTGCCTCTTTGGCCGCAGAGTATTGGGTCAGGTGTCAGAGCCCACATAAGGGCGCTAGGAGACCATCTCATGAGTAGAACGGCCTTGGCGCGTGCATCTTGCTCAATGACAAGCCCATCTTTGATCCTTAGGCTCTCCTGTAGTAGGTCTTCGTCAACAAGTGCATCCCAATGATCATTGCCGATATAGCGCCAAAGGCAAATACCCGTAACAATTTCGCGAAGGATTTCGGCTCTCTTTGAAATATTCGACAACAGATCAGGAAGAACGTCTACCCCTTCCGCCGTAACAATTTTTCCCTCGGTTCTCAGTGAACGAATGGCCGCAGAGATATCAGATTGGGAGGGCGTCATGTTCGGGGGAAACAGACTCTCCTCCAGATCTGCGCTAATACTTCTTCCCAATATCAATTGCCCGAGAACGTGTTTGCGCGCTAAGATCACGCGATTCTGTGCGATCATCTCATGGGATAGATCGCGATACTTCGCAGCTTGTATCTGATTTGAGATCGTCTGGATGAGTTCATCTGAAGGAGGCTCGGATAACGAGTCCCCCATGAAAACAGCGAATGACTCGTTAACGAACTCGACAATCCAAAATGCGCGGTCGTTCCGGTAACCGAGCGAAATCTGGGCGATATTGTCAGTTGTCAGGCGACCAACTCTCTTTTCAAGCGAGGAGACATCGGGCAGCTTAAACTCCCTAACGACATGCTGAGCGAGCTTCTCTCCGCTTATTAGGTCAACCGTCTGGTCGTGTACGCGGAAGTCATCGTACGCCCCGGAGAGGTTACCGTTGACTCCTGACAATGCAATGTATATGCCTCGAACGTTTTGAGGCTTGAGCCGTTCCAGGTAGAGCTTTCCGAGAAATTTGAGCCAATCGGGCAGCGTCACGGTGGAATCGTATGCCTTGCATTCACCGATTAGGTGGAGGGTTATCTCTCCGTCCAAACCGGGCGCACGAAACTCCGCCCGGATGTCGACTTCGCTTCCACCTGAGCCGACAACGTTGAGCGCTACTTGCTGATACCCAAGCCCCTCCAGCAACCGCTTCGTCAATCGTTCCAGCTGGGTCCCCTTGTCATCCGAACTGTTACCAAAGACCCTAAGCTTCACGCCTGTTCTCCGCTTTTCCGTGGATTCGCTCCAAGTATAGCTCTGGCAATTAAGCAACTACGGGCGTCCATTGTCCATACGGCGCGGGCAGCTTGATCATGAGATTCAGGGATTCTGCGCGAGAGGGGTTTTGGTTTAGCGCCCAACCGCCAATGCACTCGCCTGGCACCAGAAAAGAAACGGGAATCCACCCAGCTTCAGCAATCCCGAAGATCAACCGACGCCAGCAGCCCTGGTAATCCCACTTCCTGACCAGCCCGCCCGCCGCCCGCCGAAAGTCAAGCCTCCACCACCCGCACCAAAGTCACATCCGCTCATTCCAAACGACTTCCCTCGCATCCCCCGCAAAGAAAGATGGCACTCCTGCTCTCCCATCCTGCTAATCTGGATATATAGGACAAAATCCATCAGGCGGACCCCATCTCGGGTCCGCTTTTCTCTTGCAGACCCGCCCCCATTCCGGCCAGCCGCTTTTCTCACTGGCCGTTTTTCGGCCTGACCGTCTTTCGCCTGGCCGCTTTTTCTCGCTTGGCGTAGCGGACGCACCTGGCCCAGGCTGGCCCGCGTCCAGCTTTTTCGCTAACCGTTTCACCGCTAACCGCTTTTCGCTACCCGCTTCATCGCTAACCGTTTCACAGCTAACTTCAACGGAATCATATGGATGCGCATCCATAACAAAACAAAGGGCTACGGTAAACGCTTTGAAATCATATTCTTACCGGGCAGTCCAATACCGATCACGCCGCTATGCCCTTTAGATTCATATGCATGGCCCAAAATCGCAAAAACCCGGGGGGTACCCACCGCCAGCCTACTCCTCGACAGAGTAAAAGCTGATCGCCGCATCGCCCTGCCGCAGCACCCGGTACCGAACCAGCCTGCCGCCGCGACCCGCTCCGGAACCACCAGCCCCATAGCTCTCCGCCAGCTCGCGCCGCTTTTCGTGCTCGGCCGCCACCACGGCACCCTCGGCCAGCAGACCGCCGGCCTCGCCCGCCAGCAGCCCCAGAGCCGTCTCGTACTCCGCCGCCGCCGCATACGGCGGATCCAGAAAGACGAGGTCCACCCTCCGCCCCTGCCCGGCCAGCCGCTTCAGCGCCGCCGCAACACTATGTGAGTCAATCACATACCCACTCTTGACCCCCAGCGACGTCAGGTTCGCCCGGATCGCCTTCCTCGCCGCCTCCGCCTGCTCCACAAAGATCGCCTCGGCCGCTCCACGGCTCAGCGCCTCAATCCCCACCGCCCCCGAACCGGCGTACAGGTCCAGAAACACCGCCCCCGCCACCCGCTGCCCCAGCACGTTGAACAGTGTCTCCCGCAGCCGGTCGCTCGTCGGACGCGTCTCCAGTCCCCGCGGCGCCGACAGCAGCCGCGACCGATACTGTCCACCAATCACCCGCATCCGCCACCAATTTGAACCGCGATTTTGCTCCGAACCTCTACAATATCCGGAAGAGTCCTGGAGTTCGAGATGCGTGCGTGGTCTTTACCGTTAGGTCGCTGGTTCGGTGTGCACCTGCGCATCCACTACTTCTTCCTGCTCCTCCTCATCTTCTGCGTCATCTCCACCCAGCTCTCCGGCATCTCCGCCTGGCGCGGAATCGTGCTCTGGTTCCTGCTCTTCGGCGCCGTCCTCGGTCGCGAAATCGCCCGCGCCATGGTCGCCGCCTGGTACGGCCTCTCCGTCCGCAGCATTCTCCTGCTGCCCATCGGAGGACTCTTCTCCTACGCCACCCCGGACATGGCCGAGCGCGCCTCCGACGGTCTGCCGCAATGGGCCATCACCATTGCCGGCCCGCTGGCCAACTTCTTCTTCGCCGCCCTGATCACCGCCCTCATCCTCGGCGCAACACCGCACGTCCCGGTTGCCGCCCTGCCGCCCGTCACGCCCAGCCACCTGATGCGCTCCATCATCTGGCTCAACGTGGCCATCGGCATCATCCACTTCATTCCCGCCTATCCGCTGGACGCCGGACGGCTCCTCCGCGGCAGCATGGCCAAAGACCGCGGCATGGCGCAGGCTACCCGTGCCGCCTCCGGAGTGGGCCAGTTCGTCGGCATCGGCGCCGTCGTCGCTGGCCTGGCCCTGCTCGCCGTTCCCAACACCCACATCGCGGCCTCCTTCAGCCCCTGGCTCATCATGGGAGGCTTCTTCGTCTTCATCGGCGCGCAGCTGGAAGACCAGGGCGTCCTCTTCCAGTCCGTCGTCGAAACGGTCCGCATGCGCGATGTCATGCTCACCGACTTCGACACCCTGTCGCCTTCGGACACGCTTTCCGACGCCCTCTACAAGGCCATTCACAGCCTTCAGGACGATTTCCCGGTCGTGCGCGGCCCCAACCTCGTCGGCGTCGTCTCCCGCCAGGGCATCGTCAATGCCCTCCGCGGCGGCGGCAACGGCTACATCCAGTCCATCATGTCCCGTGCTTTCCAGGTCGCCCAGCCGGACGATTCGCTCGGCGTCCTCATTCGCCGCATCGGCAGCGGTCGCCTGTCACTCATCCCCGTGGCCGAGAGCGGACGCGTGGTGGGCATCGTGACCTGGCAAAACCTGAGCAGCAGCATGGGCTTGCTGGCTGAGTACCGGCGGCTGGAGCGCGGCAGCGACTACCGTGAATGACGCGCCGCTGGCGCCGGGCCTCTACCTCGTCGCCACCCCTATCGGCAATCTGGAAGACATCACGCTGCGCGCGCTCAGGGTTCTGCGTTCGGTGGACCGCATCGCCTGCGAAGACACCCGGCAAACCCGCAAGCTGCTGAACCACTACGGCATCGACACGCCGACGTTCAGCAGCCATGAACACAATGAAGCCGAACGCAGCCGACAGATCATTGCTGAACTTCAGGGCGGAGCACGCATCGCCGTAGTCTCCGACGCCGGAACACCCGGCATCTCCGATCCGGGCATGATCCTCGCTTCCGCTGCCATTGCCGCCGGAATCCCGGTCTTTCCAATCCCGGGAGCCAGCGCCGTAGTTTCAGCGCTGATCGCCTCAGGGCTGAACACGGATCGGTTTCTGTTTCAGGGATTCCTGCCACCGAAGGCGGGAGCACGGCGGTCCGCACTGGAAGATATCGCCAAAACGCTTCCGGAGTCGACGACGGTCGTCGTCTACGAAGCACCTCACCGCATTCTCGAAACGCTGGCCG
>DAHVZZ010000430.1:0-13733 GCA_027323785.1 Acidobacterium sp.
TCAGCCAGTGGATCGAGCACGAGCAGCAGCAGCGGGGCATCGAGCGCGACCATCACGGCGAATGATTTTCTGACGCTGCTGGTGGCCGAGATGCAGAACCAGGATCCGACGTCGAACACGGATCCGAACGCCTACATCGACCAGTTGGTGCAGGTGAACAGCCTGCAGCAGTTGATTTCGATCAACCAGGAAGTGGGCGCGCTGGGGACGACGGCTTCGGGAAGCGGCACGGGCGCGACCGGTGCAGGCGGCTCGGTGACGACAGCGGGGGCTTTGTCGAGCGGGGCGGCCTCGAGCGCAACGCCCGCGGCGGCGGCGGCCGGCGTGAAGCAGGCGGCGGCAGAGGTGGCGGCCGAAGGACTGCATGCATCGCCGATGCAGGCGATGACGAATTTTGCGGCGACGCTGCGGGGCGAGCCGGCGGCTCCTTCGATGGAGGCGACGATGGCGGCGAGCGCAAGGAGGGTGGCGTCGGCGCTGTAAGGGCGGGCGCCCGGCGGAGAGTGTTGGATTGGAAATTTGCAATGTTGAGGGCGGCCCGGCGCGGGCCGGCCGGAGATGGACAGGGGACAGACCACAACCGCAGGACATGAGGAGGATGTATGTCGTCATTTTCGATTCCACTGACAGGGCTGGAGGCGTCGTCGACCGCGCTCGATACGATTGCGAACAACCTGTCGAATATGAGCACGACGGCGTTCAAGAGCCAGAGTGCGAGCTTCAGCGATTTGTTTTACCAGCAGATCGGCAACGCCGGCAGCGGTGATCCCTTGCAGGTGGGCGCGGGCGTGCAGGTGGCGGCCACGAACACGGACTTCAGCCAGGGCAGTATTTCCGAGACGGGCAACAACAGCGACGTGGCGCTGAACGGGAATGGATTTTTCGTGGTGCAGAACTCCGACGGCACGACGGCGTACACGCGCGACGGCAGCTTCGCGATGTCGTCGTCGGGGGCGCTGACGACCCAGGGTGGGCAGGCCGTGATGGGCTATCCGGCGGTCAATGGCGTGGTGAACACGAATGCGTCACTGACGCCGTTGCAAATTCCGGTGGGGCAGGTGGAGCAGCCTTCGGCCACGCAGAACTTTGGGATGACGGCGAATCTGAACTCGTCGGCGGCCGTGGGCGCGACCTTTCCGGCGCAGCTGACCGTGTACGATTCGCTCGGACAGCCGCAGACGGTGACGGCGACCTTTACGAAGACGGCGGCGAATACGTGGAGCTATAGCCTGGCGCTGCCCTCCGGAGCGGCGACCGGCGGCGCGGGGCTGACGGGCATGCTGCAGTTCGACGGCAGCGGGAACCTGATTTCGCCGGCGGCGAATGTAACCGGCATCAGCTTTACGGGCCTGAGCGACGGCGCCAACAACCTGACGCTCGACTGGCACCTGTATGGGGCGAACGGCTCGCCGACGGTGACGCAGGTGGATACCACTTCGGCGCTTTCGGCGACGACGCAGGATGGCTATGCGAGCGGCGAGTACTCGGGCTTCAGCATTGATTCGAACGGGGTGATCTCGGCGAAGTTCAGCAACGGCCGGACGGCGGCGATTGGACAACTGGCGCTGGCGAACATCACCAATGAGCAGGGCCTGAAGCTGGACGCCGGCAACCTGTATGAGACGACGCTGGCCTCGGGCGCGGCGAGCGTGGGGCTGGCCGGCGCGGGCGGGCTGGGCACGATTCAGGATGCGGCGCTGGAGGGCTCGAATGTGAATATCTCGAATGAGTTTTCAAATCTGATCGTGGCCGAGCGGGCGTACGAAGCCAGTTCGAAGGCGGTGACGACCTTCGACCAGGTGACGCAGGACGCGATCAACACGATTCACTGATTCCGCGGCCGACGAGGCGGAAGGCGCGGCCCGCGGGCCGCGCTGCGTCTTTCCGGCGGAAGGATGGGGCGGTGGTCGGCGGATTGCGGGAAAACTTCTGGCCGGATCGGCCAATTCTTAACTTTTCCCAATCTTTCCTTCCCGTTTTCGGTCCCCGTACTGCAGGGTATCTCCGCGTATGGCGACTCAGACTGCTCCCGCGCTCCCGGAAACTGCCACGCTGCCACCGACGGCGCTTCTTGCTCCTCAGCCGGATACTGTTTCCGTGCCTGTGGAGTTGCCCTCGCTGGCCGGCGAGATTGAGGCGCGCATTGCCGATGCGCCGCTGCTCTTCGAGGTGCGGCTGCCGATTCGCAACCTGCGCGTCAAGGACATTCTTGCGATCGAGAAAGGCCGGATCTTCGAGACGGAGTGGCCGGGAGACGAAGATATACCGGGCAGTTGCGGCGGCGTGCAACTGGTGTGGACCGAATTCGAGGTGATCGAAAGAAGACTCGCGGTGCGCGTGACGAGGATGGCATGAGCACGGCGCCGGTGGTGCAGACCCGGTTTCGTGGGAGTGATCCGCGCCGGGTTCTGGTGGAGCGGGCGGCGGTGCTGTTTGGGCGCGTCCGGCGCAGCCTGGGGCGCGGATGGGCGCAGTGGAGGAAGCAGGCGGGCCCGAGGCTGGCAGCCGCGAATGGCGGCGGGCTGGGCGCGATGATGGGCAGGGCGCTGACGGCAAAGGGCACGCGGAGCCGCATGCTGGCGGTGGAAGAGCGTTTGACGCTGGGGCCGAAGCAGCACCTGTACGTGATTCGCTGCGGAGAGCAGCGGCTGCTGGTGGCCAGCGCCGGCGAAGCGGCCCTGCAGTGGATGGCGCTGCCGGAGGAGAGCGGGCCGGAGCCGGCGGAAGCGTGTGGCAACACCCTTTCCGCGCAAGGCAAGACGAAGAACGGGGCAAGAGGCCGTGCGTCAGCTTCACCGGCGGGGGAAAGAAGGGCGAGGCGACGGACGGCTCGTGCGACCGGGGCGGAGGGTGCGCGATGAACGCATGGCTGCTTGCGGCGGCGCGGCCGCTGCCGGGACTGGATCTGAATCTGGGGAACGGCCACTCGATTCCGTGGGCGATCGTGATCACGCTGACGCTGATCACGCTGCTGCCGGCGATTCTGATTTCGATTACGCCGATGGTTCGGCTGCTGGTGGTCTTTCATTTTCTGCGGCAGGCGCTGGGGACGCAGTCGGCGCCCAGCAACCAGGTGCTGCTGGGGCTGGGGCTGATGATGACCTGGTTCCTGATGCAGCCGGTGCTGACGCAGGTGAACCAGCAGGCGGTGGAGCCGTACCGCGCCGGTCAGATCACGGGGATGCAGGCGCTGGAGCGGGCGACGGTGCCGCCGAAACTCTTCATGCTGCGCTACGCGCGCGAAAAGGACCTGGAACTGTTTGCCTCGGCGGCGATGGTGAAGCGTCCGGCGACGCGCGATCAGCTGCCGCTCTCGGTGGTGATTCCGGCGTACATGCTGTCGGAGCTGAAGGCGGGCTTTGAGATCGGCGCGATTCTCTTTCTGCCGTTCATGGTGGTGGACATGGTGGTGGCGGCGATCACGACGGCAATCGGCATGTATCAGCTGCCGCCGGTGGTGATTTCGACGCCGTTGAAGATTCTGCTGTTTGTGATGGTGGATGGCTGGCACCTGCTGGCCAGTTCGCTGCTGAAGAGTTTTTAAGGCCGCGCGGCGGGCGCCGGGGAAGCGGCCAGGGAGAAGGGACATGGGACCGGATATGGTGGCGGATCTGATGAGAAACCTGCTGCGGGAAGCCCTGCTGCTGTGCGCGCCCCCGCTGCTGCTGGTGGCATTGGTGAGTTTTCTGATCAGCGTGGCGCAGACGCTGACTTCGATCCAGGACCAGACGATTGCGACCGTGCCCCGGCTGCTGGTGACGGCGGTGCTGCTGCTGGTGGGCACACCGTGGCTGCTGCACCACCTGGCGGGTTACACGCTGGGGCTGTTGACGAACTTCCACCCGTACCTGGGGGTGCGGTAGCGATGCCGAACGGGCTCCCGGTGGCGTGGGCGACGTATCTTTCGGCGCTGGTGCTGGTGCTGGTGCGCATCAGCGGGCTGATGCTGTTTGCGCCGGTCTTTTCGTCGGAGGCGATTCCGGCGCGCGTGAAGGCGCTATTTACGCTGGCGACGGCGATTTGTGTTTCGCCGGCGGCGGTGGGGTTGCCGGCGGCGCATGCGACGCTGGGCATTCCGGAGATTCTGGGGGAGCTGGGGGTGGGCCTGCTATTCGGGATGTGCCTGCGGTTCCTGGCCGAGATGCTGAGCTTTGCCGGAGAGATGCTGGGAATCTCATTCAGCTTTTCGCTGGTGAATCTGCTGGATCCGAACTCGCAGGTGCAGACGGCGCTGATGGGGCAGTTTTTCGGGCTGTTTGGTTCGCTGGTGCTGATTGCCTCGGGGCTGGACCGGACGATGATGGCGGCGCTGCTGCGGACGTTTGTGGCGGTTCCGGTGGGGGATTTTTTCCTGTCGGCGCGGACGGCGATGGCGGTGGCGGCGATGGGCGGCGGGCTGTTTCTGGCGGCGCTGCAACTGGCGGCGCCGGTGCTGGTGGCGACCATGCTGGTGGATTTTGCCGCGGGGCTGGCGGCGCGGCTGTCGCCGCAGCTGCCGGTGATGTCGCTGACGATTCCGGTGAAGACGCTGCTGGGTTTTGTGGTGCTGATTGGTTCACTGGCGTTGTGGCCGAGGTTCATCGAGGCGCGCTTTGACGGGCTGCTGGACGCCGCGGCGGCGCTGCTGCGGCAGAAGGCGATGGGCGCATGAGCGACGATCGCACCGAAAAAGCCTCTCCGCGGCGAAAACAGAAGGCGCGGGAACAGGGAGATATTCCGCACAGCCAGGATTTGACCTCGGCGGCGGGGATGCTGGCGGGCACGCTGGTGCTGGGCTGGGCGGGCCCGCACTGGAGCGAGCTGTGGGCAGCGGGCGTGGAAAAGATGCTGGCGCTGGCGCAGCCGGCGACGTGGGTGGACGGGCAGGTCGATGCGAAGGTGCTGGCGCTGCGCGCGGTGCTGGTGGCGATGCTCATGCCGCTGGTGTGGGTCTTTGCGGCCAGTTTTTCGGGCGCGGCATTGCTGGGCGTGGCGCAAAGCCGGGGGCTGAACGTTTCCGGCGAAGCGCTGTCGCCGAAGATCGAGCGGCTGAACCCGCTGACGAATCTCCAGCAGATATTTTCCGTGCGCGGGATGGCGCGGATGGCGAAGTCGGCGCTGCCGGTGGCGGCGCTGGGATGGTTTGTGCTGGCGAGGGTGAGAGAGCAGACGGCGATTCCGGTCTTCAGCCTGACGCGGCTGCCGGATCTGTTTGCGTCGATGTACGGGCTGATGATCGATGCCGCGCTGGTCTTCTTTCTGTGGTCGGGGATCGATTACGTAGTGGAGTGGCGCAGCTGGGAGCAGCGGCTGAAGATGTCGAAGCAGGAAGTGCGCGAGGAGTTCAAGCAGACCGAGGGCAGTCCGCAGGTGAAGCGGAGGATTGCCTCGGTGCGGCGGCAGATGCGGCGCAGGGCGCTGAAGGCGGATGTGAGCCGGGCCTCGGTGGTGATCACGAATCCGACGCACTATGCCGTGGCGCTCAAGTTCAGCCTGGAGCTGATGGAGGCGCCGACCGTGCTGGCCAAGGGTCGCAACCTGCTGGCGGCGCAGATCAAGGAGGAAGCGCGCTGGGCGGGCGTGCCGATTGTGGAGAATCCGCCGCTGGCGCGGGCGCTGTACCGGCAGGTGGAGGTGGGCCAGTCGATTCCCTTTGCGCTGTATGCGGCGGTGGCGGCGATTCTGGCCTGGGTTTACCGGCGTGAAGTGGAGGAGCGCGTGCGCCGTGAAAGGCGGGCGCAGGGCGCCGCTGCCGCAACCGGGAGATCCGGAACCACGCACAGGAGAACAGCGTCGAGTGAGCCGATGCTGATGCCGGCCGCGGAGCCGCCGGCGGAGATGGATGGCGGGAGAACGAAGCGCGAGCCCAAAGGGGATTCGCTGTTTGAGGAGAAGGAATGAGTACTGCCGCGCTGACGTCCGCGCCTGCCGCCGCCGGGGCGGGGTGGGCAAAAACCGCGAAGAGCCTGGCCTTGCCGGTGGGGGCGATCAGCGTGGTGTTTGTGATGCTGGTGCCGATTCCGGCCCTGCTGCTGGATATTCTGCTGGGCATTTCGATGGCGACCTCGGTGGTGGTCTTTCTGTCGGCGGTGCAGGTGCGGCGGGCGGTGGACTTTTCGGTCTTTCCGACGCTGCTGCTGCTGCTGACGCTCTTCCGGCTCTCGCTGAACATCGCCTCGAGCCGGAGGATTCTGCTGCATGGCAGCCAGGGAACGGCGGCGGCGGGCAAGGTGATTGAGGCCTTCGGACAATTCGTGGTGGGCGGCAATTACGTGGTGGGCTTTGTGCTCTTCCTGGCGCTGATCGCGATCCAGTTCCTGGTGGTGAGCCATGGTGCGGTGCGCACGGCGGAGGTGACGGCGCGCTTTACGCTCGACGCTTTGCCGGGCAAGCAGATGGCGATTGACGCCGATATGAATGCCGGGCTGATCAACGAAGTGCAGGCGCGCAGGCGGCGGCAGGAGATTGCACAGGAAGCCGAGTTTTACGGCGCGATGGACGGCGCGGCGCGGTTCAACCAGCGGGATTCGCTGGCGACGATTCTGATCACGACGATCAACATCATCGCGGGGCTGCTGATCGGGACGCTGCAGCAGGGGGTTGCGCTCGGCCAAGCGGTGAAAACCTACACGATTCTGACGGTGGGCGACGGCCTGGTGACAATGATTCCATCGCTGCTGGTCTCGGTGGCCGGGGGGATTGTGCTGACGCGGGCCTCGTCGGCGGGGGCGCTGGAAGCCGAGCTGGGCGCGCAACTGTTTCGCAAGGGAACGACGCTGTATATCGCGAGCGGCGTACTGGGTACGCTGTGCCTGGTGCCGGGGCTGCCGAAGCTGGCCTTCCTGGTGCCGGCGGTGGTGCTGGCGGTGATCGGGCGGAGCATTGGGAAAGAGAAGCCGGAGGAGGCATCGGCGGAAGAGGCCGTGAAGACCGATGGGAAGGCGCAAGGCGAGAACATCGCGGCGCTGCTGAAGACCGATGATCTGAGCCTGGAGATCGGCTTCCAGCTGATTCCGCTGGTGGATGAGTCGCAGGGCGGGAGGATGCTGTCGCGGGTGCGGACGATCCGCCGGCACCTGGCCGGCGAGCTGGGCTTTCTGATTCCCCCGGTGCATATTTCGGACAACCTGCGGCTGAAGCCGCGGGAGTATGTGGTGCTGCTGCGCGGGCTGGAGATCGGGCGCTGGCAGACCGAAGCCAACCAGTTGCTCGCGGTGAGCAATGAGGCGAAGCCGCGTCCGCTCGCGGGCCGGGAAGTGCGCGAGCCGGCCTTTGGCGCGATGGCGCGCTGGATCGACCCGGCGATGGAGGAGCAGGCACTGGCCGCCGGATATTCGGTGGTGGATCCGGCGACGGCGATCAGCACGCACCTGGCGGAGCTGATTCGTACGCACGCGCACGAGCTGCTCTCGCGGGCCGAGACCAAGCGGCTGCTGGACACGCTGACCGAGAGCCATCCGAAGCTGGTCGAAGAGCTGGTGCCGAAGGGAATGTCGCTGGGGGAAGTGCAAAAGGTGTTGCAACAGCTATTGCGCGAGCAGGTGTCGATTCGCGACCTGGGGACAATTCTGGAAACGCTGGTGGAGGCTGCGCCGCAGGGACGCGGCCTCGCGTCTTTGGTGGAATCGGTGCGGCGCGCGATGGGGCGGCGACTGACGCAGCGGCTGATCGAAGCGGACGGGACGCTGCCGGTGATGGTGCTGGAGCCGCAGCTCGAAGAGGCGCTGATTGCAGCGACGCAGTCCGAGCCGCCCACCGACGCGCTGGTCGACCGGAGGACCCCGGCGAGCGCGCAGGTCTATGGGCGGATCGCGGATTCTTTGAAAAAGCTCACGCAGACACAGAGTGCCACGGCCCTTCCGGTGCTCTTATGTCAGAGTCCGGCGCGCTATTATCTGCGGCGCTGGCTGGAGGCGCTCTTCCCGCGCATTACGGTGCTGTCGCCGCCGGAGATCGGTCCGGAGGTCCGGATTCGCTCGGTGGGCGTGCTGCGGGGTTAGCGGCGGCGTGGAGGAAATGTTGCGGGAGATGGCGGAGGGTGCGGTGGTCTGGAGGAAATGTGGCGGGGAGCGTGCGGTGTGGAGAAGGTTGGGAGACGGTGGTGCTGCGAATGAGGAGCTGCGGAGGAGTTGTTGAGGGGCGATGGCGGATGTGGAGAAGACATAGAGGATGAGCGGTTGAGAAGCGCAGGTGATGCGAACGGGTTGTTGCAGATGAGCAGTGGTGGGGGAATGTGGATGGGGCGATGTGTGGCGAACGGTGGCGCGGAGGAGATGCCCGGGAGCCGAAGGTCGTGTGGAGGAGGCGTAGGGCGACGAACGGCGGCGCGGAGGAGACGCCCGGGAGCCGAAGGTCGTGTGGATAAGGCGTAGGGCGACGAACGGTGGCGGAGGAAGCGGCGAATGGCGGAGGGCGTGAGGCAGATCTGGCGTGGCAAACCGCGGTATGAGGATGAGCGGGGGCGATGAGATAGGAACGGGCGGCAGGCGGCTCCGCGGGAACGATGCAAGGGTTGCAGGCAGCAGGACGAGAGAGGGAACCGTGAACGGCAAGAGAGAGTTTCTGATCGACAAGTTTGGGATGGACGAGGGCGAGGTGCATGAGGCGCGGAATGGGGATGCGGGTTGCGAACCGCTGACTCCGGAGCAGGAGGAGCAGCTGATGGAGCATCTGCCGATGGTGCGCTACCTGGCCCGGCGGATCCATGAGCGGCTGCCGCACCATGTCGAGCTGGATGACCTGGTGAGCGCGGGCATGCTGGGGTTGCTGGATGCCATGCGCAAGTTCGATCCGGCCAAGAAGGTGCAGTTTCGCAGTTATGCGCAGTTTCGGATCCGGGGCGCGATTCTGGACAGCCTGCGGACGCTGGACTGGGGGCCGCGCGATCTGCGCCGCAAGGGCCGGGCGGTGGAAGAGTCGATGCGGGCGCTCACGGCGAAGCTGGGCCGCGCGCCGCAGGAGCCGGAAGTGGCCGCCGAGATGGGGCTGTCGCTGGGTGAGTACCAGCAATTGCTGGGAGAGCTGAAGGGGCTGGAGATTGGGACGCTGCACGCCGAGCGCTCGGAGGATTCCGGCGACGAGGAGCTGGCGTTTCTTCCCTCCGATCCGGAGGATGATCCGCTCTTCCGCTGCCTGAAAAGCGAGCTGCGCGAGCGGCTGATTCAGGCCATTGAAGCGCTGCCCGAACGCGAACGGCTGGTGATGACCCTTTACTACTACGAGGAGATGACCATGAAGGAGATCGGGCTGACGCTGGGCGTGGTGGAGTCGCGGGTCTCGCAGATGCACTCTTCGGCGGTCCTGCACCTGCGCTCGATGCTGGGCGCGCCGGCCGGTGCAAGGCGCGCGCCTCCAAGGGCCGGGAACGTGCGGGGCGCGAGAGCACCGGGCCCCGTCGCCTCTGCGCGCCATTAGGGCATTTTCACGGAAGGTGCGGGGGAGGACAAGGAAGTTGGCGCGGACGCTCCATCAAGGAACGGCCGCTCCGGATCGGTCCCAGACACCTCACGGCATCAGCGAAAAAGCTCGAGAGACTGCGAGCCGAGGTGGAACGCTCGCAAGAAGCGCGAACCATGGGAAGGCGGGATGGATAAGGAGAGCGGATGGAACGGAGTCTCAGGCAGGAAGAAATTGACGCGTTGATGGGCAGCGCGCGCGCCCGCAGCGTGGCCGGGCATCCCGACCCCGCGCTGCGCGTGCAGCCGTATCACTACTCGCGCGCCGGGCAGATCAGCAGCGAGCAATTGCGGGCGATCAGCCTGTTGAACGATCTGTTTGCGCGGAATCTGACCCACAATCTGGGCGCGTGGCTGCGCAGCGAATGCAAGGTGCAGCTGGTCTCGGCCGAACAGATTCCCTACAACGAATTCATGATGCGCGTCCCCGAGCTGGCCTTTATCGGCTCGGTGCGCCTCGATCCGCTGGGCGCGCTCTCGGTGCTGCAGATGGAGCTGGCGCCGATTCCGTCGATGATCGATTCGCTGCTGGGCGGCGCAGGGCTGCCGGGCGAGGTGCGCGAGCTGACGGCCATCGAAGAGGCGATTGTGGGGCACGTGATGGAGATCATCTGCCGGGAGCTGAGCGCAGCTTGGCAGGCGGTGGGGCTGAGCTTCCACTTTGAGTCGCGCCAGATGCAGACCCAGATGGCGCGCCTGATGCCGGTGACCGAGCGCACGCTTTGTCTGAGTTTTGAGCTGCGGCTGCCGCAGACCAGCGGCCTGCTGAACTTTGCCTTTCCGGCCGTGGTTTCGAATACCATCCTGCGGAGGCTGACGGGGGAGTGGAAACGGCAAAGCCGGCACTCGAGCGATGCCGCCGAAAGGATGCGGGCCCGTCTGATGACGGCGCCCATCGGCGCGGCGCTGCAGCTTCCGAAGGTGCGCATCGGGATGGCGGCGGTGGAGAGGCTGGAGCGGGGAGAGATTCTCACCCTCCGGATGGCGGCATCGACACGGCCACGGCTGCAGGTGGCCGGCGTGAGCGTCTTTACGGCGGCGCCGGTGCGCGCCGGGGAGCATCGGGCTGCGCACCTGCTTGCGCTTGAGGAAAGGACGGAGGCATGAAGAGTTTTCTGGAGATCTGGGGCGAGGCCTTTCCCGACGCCGCGAGGCAGAAGCTGGGCGTCGAGGTGAGCTGGGAGGCGGCCGATGAGCTGCCGGGCACCAGCGGTGCGGTAGCCGTGGAGCTCATCTGGGCGGGCGAGTGGGAAGGACGATGCGTGGTGGTGGGCGCGTGGGAGGAGATCGCGCCACTGATGGGAGAGGGTGGCGGAGAAGAGAAAAAAGGCAGAAAGGCCGCGCGTGGAGGGCCCGACGCGGAGGCCGCGGCAGGCTGGCGGAATTGGCTGGCCGAAGTGGCGGAGAGCATGCGGATTCCGGCTGCGCCGCGGGCCGTGGAGATCGTCGAGCGTCCGCGCGGAGTGCCGCTCGCGCCCTACGTGCTGCGCGCCGGCGAAAGGCCGGTGCACCTGGCGCTGGTCTGCGAAGTGAAAGTCGATGGAGCGCAGGCGGAAGCGCCGGAGGGCGGTGGAATCGGAACCGAGGATGCGCGCGCGGCGGGGGGGACGGGGAATGCGAATCTCGATCTGCTGCTGGATATCGAGGTGGATGCATCGCTGCGTTTCGGCTCGCGGGAGATCGCCATTCGCGAGCTGCTGGCGACCGGGCCGGGCGACGTGCTGGAGCTGGACCGTACGATTTCCGATCCGGTGGACCTGGTGGTGGGCGACAAGATTGTGGCGCGTGGAGAAGTGGTGCTGGTGAACGGAAATTTCGGGCTGCGGGTGACCGAAGTCGCCGAGCCCAGGAAATGCCTGGAGAGTGTGCGATGCCTGTTCTGAGAAAGCGGATGGAAGCGGGAAATGATGCGGGAGCGCAAAAGGCCTCCTGGGCGGCTCTCTCCCGCGCGGAGCCTGTTCCCGGTGCTCTCGGAGACGAGCGGAAAACGGATCCGCGCAGCCTGCTGCCGGTCTGCGGCAACGAACGCTGCCGAACCGGCTGGTTGCGGCTTTGGCGGCGGAGGCAGACGCCGCGCCTGGAGGGGCAGTGGGCATGCAGTCCGGCGTGCCTGGAAGAGATGGTGCGCGCGGCGATGGCGCGGGAGTCCGAGGGCGGCAGCCAGGAGACTGAGGCGCACCGGCACCGCGTCCCGCTGGGGCTGATGCTCTATTCCCAGGGGGTGATCACGCAGGAGCAGCTGCGGGCGGCCGTGGAGTCGCAACGCGAGGCGGCGGCCCGGCAGGAGAGGCCGAGGCGGATCGGGCGCTGGCTGATCCAGCAGGCCAGCCTGAACGAGATCGAGCTGGCGCGGGCGCTGAGCATGCAGTGGAACTGCCCGCTCTATTCGGCCGAGCGCTTCGATGCGGCCCGGTCGGCGCAACTGATGCCGCGCCTGCTGGTGGAAACCTGCGGCGCCGTGCCGCTGCGGCAGACATCTTCCGGGCGGATCCTGGTGGCCTTTGAAGATGCGCTCGATCATTGCCTGAGCCTGGCGCTGGAGCGGTTGCACGGCGCGCCGGTCGAAGCCGGGGTGATGGCGGCGAACGAGTTCCGGCGCGTGCGGGAAATGCTGGTGGCGGCGAAGTTTCCGAGGCTGCGGCTGATCGAGGTGGCCAACCGCAACGTGCTGGCGCGGGCGCTGGCGCGGCGCATCGAGCAGTATCAGCCGATGGACGCGGCGCTGGTGCGGGTGCGCGAGTACTACTGGCTGCGGATGTGGAAGACGCTCGATCGGGATCCATCGGGGGCCGAGGATCTGCTGGCGGTCGAAGCGACGTTCTCCTGAGTGCGCCCGGCGCGAGGGAGTTGAGAGTTCTCCAAGAGAGCGGGCGGGAGTTCGGACCCGTTCGTGCAGGTTGGGTGGCGGGAGGTGAAGCTTGGAAAGTGGATACTATGCGGCGCTGACGGGACTGGTGGCGCGCAGTCAGGCGCTCGATTCGGTGGCGAGCAACCTGGCCAACGCCGGGACGGCCGGGTTCCGCGCCGAGCGCGATTATTTCCGCGATGCGCTGGTCGGTCCGAATGTCAGCGATTCGCAGCTGAATGGCGTGATCAACGACTACGGCGTGCTGGGCGGCACCATGCTCGATCTGGGGCAGGGGCCGATTCAGGAGACGGGCAATCCCCTGGATCTGGCCATTCAAGGGCACGGATTCTTTGCCATCCAGACGACGAACGGCGTGCGCTACACGCGCGATGGGCAACTGATGCGCGCCACCAACGGAGAGCTGGTGACCAGCAGCGGCGAGCCGGTGCTGAATCCGAAGAACAAGCCCATCGTGCTGCCGGCGGGCCGGCCGGTGATCGGCGCGGACGGGACGGTTTCCGTGGACGGCGCGGTGGTGGGGCAGATTGGGATTTTTGATTTTTCGAGCGCCAGTGAGCTGGCGCCGGAAGGCGTGGGCCGTTACATGCCGGTGGGCAAGGCGAAGCCGACGGCGGGCACGGGCTTCACCATTCGGCAGGGAGCGCTCGAAGGCTCAAACCAGGATGTGATTCACGGAACGATGGATCTGATTTTCGTCGAGCGCCAGGCGCAGATGATGCAGAAGGCGCTCTCGATTTTCTACAACGACTTCAATAAGCCGGCGACCGAAGAACTGCCGAAGGCCTGACCCCGAACTTGCCGGAGAGCGAACGGGCAGGACGGCGGAGCGGCAGGACGGCAGCCCAAAGCGAAGGAGACGCACACGATGATTCGAGCACTGTACACCGCCGCCAGCGGCATGAGCGCGCAGCAGATGAACCTGGACACGATCGCCAACAACCTGGCCAACAGCTCGACGGTGGGCTTTCGCGAGCGCCAGTTGCAGTTTCAGGACATGATCTACCAGAACCTGGTGACGCCGGGCGCGGCGCAGAGCCAGCAGGCGGTTTCGGCGGGGCTGCAGATCGGCCTGGGAACCAAATCGGCGGCCACTGAGGTCATCAACACCCAGGGCTCGCTCAACGAGACCGACAACCCTCTCGATGTGGCGATCCAGGGCGCCGGGTTCTTCCAGGTGCAGCGGCCGGACGGAACCATCGCTTATACGCGCGCCGGCCAGTTTCACCTGAACAACCAGGGCACGATCGTGACTACCGACGGTGACCCGCTGATTCCGACCATCACCATTCCGCCCAACGCGACGGCGGTGACGATCACGCAATACGGCGAAGTGAACGCGACGATGCCGGGGCAGACGAATCCGACGCAGCTCGGGCAGATTCAGCTGGCGACCTTTGTGAATCCGGGGGGGCTGGAAAGCACGGGTTCGA
>DAHVZZ010000432.1:0-3907 GCA_027323785.1 Acidobacterium sp.
ATCATGATTCGAGCCTTGTACACCGCAGCCAGCGGCATGAGCGCGCAGCAGTTGAACCTGGACACCATCGCCAACAATCTGGCCAACTCATCGACCACGGGCTTCCGCCAGTTGCGCTTGCAGTTCCAGGACATGGTCTACCAGAACCTGATCACCCCAGGAGCGGCCGAGAGCCAGAACACGGTCTCGGCCGGACTGCAGATCGGCCTGGGAACCAAGTCGGCGGCGACCGAGATTATCCAGACGCAGGGGGATCTGCGCCAGACCAATAATCCACTCGACCTGGCGATTCAGGGGCGCGGATTTTTCCAGGTGCAGCGGCCCGACGGCACGATTCTCTACACGCGCGCCGGGAATTTCTTTTTGAACAACCAGGGGCAGATCGTCGATCCGCAGGGCAATATCCTGATTCCCAATATCACGGTTCCTCCCAATGCGACGGCGGTGACGATCACGCAATACGGCGAAGTGAACGCGACGCTGCCGGGGCAGACGAATCCGACGCAGCTCGGGCAGATTCAGCTGGCGACCTTTGTGAATCCGGGGGGGCTGGAAAGCACGGGTTCGAACGATTACCTGGCGACGCTGTCCTCGGGGAATCCGGTGCTGGACAATCCCGGCGGCCAGCAGGGACTGGGCACGCTGCAGCAGGGCTACCTGGAGAACTCGAATGTGGACGTGGTGGGCGCCTTTGTGCAGATGGTGCTGGCGCAGCGGGCCTATGAGAGCGATTCGAAGGTGGTGAAGGCGGCCGACCAGATGTACAGCGACGTGAACAACATGGCGCAGTAGCCGGGAGGGTCATGAAACAGGTGTTACCACACGCATCTCTTCGATGCCTCACGGTTGTGATGCTGGCGGCTCTGTGGCTGCTGCCGGCCGGTGCGTGGGCGACCAGTGCCGGCGGGGTGAAAGTGATGACAGAGCCGGCGGGTTGCCGCGATGGCAGGCGCCGGGTAGGTACGTTCCACGACCCCACGCTCGGCCGTACCTGGGCCGTGGTGGCCAGTTGCCGGCATCCTAGCTGGCCCGCGCATCTGGAGCCGGCGGGGCGCTGGAAGGCGCTGCCGCCATGGGTTCCGGCAGGGCGCCGGGTGGTGGTGAGTTCGCGGGAGGCGGGGACGGCGATGCGTCTGGAGGGCAGGACGGTGACGCCGGGACGCGTGGGGCAGACGGTGACGGTGCGTCTGGCGGATGGCGCGCGGGTGAGAGGAAGGCTGACGGCGCCCGGTCGGGCGGAGATGACAACGGAGATGCGCTGGAGGCAGCCATGAAGGCTTCAAGACGCGGGGCGAGAGCCGGACGGAAGTTTGCAATAGCGGCGCTGGCGGGGATGGTGCTGCTGGGCGCAACGCCGGCGCCGGCATGGGGGCACAGGCACAGGAAGGCGGGCGGGAAAACGCCGCCCGATTTGGCGCTCGATGCCTACATCGCACAGGTGACTGCCGAGAGCCGGCTGCAGAAACCCACGACGGGTTCGATCTGGCTGGACGAAGGCAGGCTCACGCGGATCTATACGGACGTGCGCGCGATGCACGTGCATGACCCGATTTCCGTGGTGGTGTCGGAGAGCCTGGCGGCGTCGACCGACGGAACGGTGAAGGACTCGCGCAGTTCGTCCGCGAATTCGCAGGTGGCGACGCTGCTGGGCAAGCTGGCGGCCGGCAACGCGCTGAACAACCTGGTGAACCAGAGCTCGGGCTCGTCGCTGAGCGCGCAGGGGCAGAGCGTGACCGACTCGAGCCTGAGCACGGTCTTTGGCGGCGAGGTGGAGGCGATTCTGCCGAACGGCATGATGGTGATCCAGGCGGTGCGGCAGTTGACCTTCAGCCAGCAGACGCAGCTGATCAAGCTGCGCGGGCTGATTCGCCCGGAGGATATCAACGCGCAGAACCAGGTGCTGTCGACCAATATCTCCGATCTTGAGATTGAGGTCACGGGCAAGGGCATTGTGAACGATGCCACCTACCGGCAGAGTCCGCTGGTGCGATGGCTGGAGCGGCTGCTGGTTTTCTAGGCGGAAGGCGGGGACAGGTTGAAGATGCGAAGACAATGCGCGCGGTGGTGGAGCGAGTGGAGAGCGTGCCGGGCGGGAGTGGCGCTGCTCCTCGTCTGTTGGATGGCGGGAGCCGCTCCGGCGCTGGGAGCGGCCGGCGTGGAGCCCAGGCTGGCGCGAGTGAAGGATGTGTCGAGCGTCGAGGGGATTCGCGACAACCAGCTGGTGGGCTATGGAATCGTGGTGGGACTGCACGGAACCGGGGACAGTTCGCAGACGGTCTTTCCGGTGCAGTCGCTGCTTTCGACGCTGCACCGGATGGGGGTGAATCTGCAGGGGAATCCGCTGGCTTCGACGATGCAGGTGAGGAACATGGCCGCGGTGTTTCTGGCGGCTACGCTGCCGCCCTTTGCCGAGCCGGGGACGAAGCTGGATGTAACGGTTTCCTCGGCGGGGGATGCGCGCAGCCTGCAGGGTGGGCTGCTGCTGATGAGCCCGCTGTACGGGCCGGACGGCAGGATCTACGCCGAGGCGCAGGGTCCGCTGGTGCTGGGCGGATATTCGGTTTCGGCCAACGGAAACTCGAAGACGCTGAACGATCCGACCACGGGAATTGTTCCGAATGGGGCGCTGGTGGAGCGGGCCGTGCCGCTGAACCTGGCGGAGCTGAAGCCGCTGACGCTGCTGTTGAACAATGCGGACTTCAAGACGGCCGAGCAGATGGCGGAGGCGATCAACCGGGCGCTGGGTCCGGATACGGCGACGGCGATCGACAGCCGGCGCGTGGTCCTGAAGACGCAGCCGGGCGAGGACATCGCCGCGCTGCTGGCGCGCGTGCAGGCCGTGGACGTGCAGGTGTATCAGCGGGCGATCGTGGTGGTGAACGAGCGGACCGGGACGGTGGTGATCGGCGGGCAGGTGCGCCTGCAGCCGGTGACGATTCTGCACGGAGGGCTTTCGATCACCGTGACCAGCCAGTACCAGGTTTCGCAGCCTGGGCCGCTGAGCAACGGAAAGACGCGCGTGGTGCGGCAGACCAGTATCGATGCGGTGGACAAGCCGGCGAACCAGATTGTGCTGCAGGCGGGCGCGACCGTGCAGGACCTGGTGCAGGATCTGCAGCAGATTGGCGCGACGGCGCGGGACATTATTTCGATATTGCAGGCGATGAAGCAGGCGCAGGCGCTCGAAGCCGATCTGGAGGTGCAGTGATGCATCCGGTGGCCTATGGGAGAACGGCCGAACTGCATGGGCCGGCGGAGAGCCGGGGCGGAGTCGATCCAAGGCTCAAGCCGGCAGCGCACGAGTTCGAGGCGAGCCTGTTGCAGGAGCTGCTGAAGCCGATGGAGCGCGATCCGCTCTTTAGCGGCAACAGCAGCGGCGGCGGGCTGGCGACGGGCGATGCGGGGATGAGCAACTGGAGCAGCCTGGGGGCGCAGTCGCTGGCCAAGGCGATTTCCGATGCCGGAGGACTGGGCATTGCAACGAAGATGATCCAGGCGGTCGAAGCCGAGGCGCAGGAGAAGACGGCAGGGAAGATCACAGCTCCGGCGGCAGGCGCGGGGGATCTGCGCGCGGGCGCAGGCTCCGGCAGCGCGGGAATCCCCCTGTCGGCAACGAAGGAGCATTTGCAGGCATGGTCCGCGGTCAGGCGGCTGCCATGAGAAAATTCCAAGACGATCAGAGAACTCTCATTCAAGTCTTCACTTCATTTGCCGATAACGGGAACGAGGAGAGTCAGGATGAAAATCGACGAGACACTTTCTGGGGCGAACGGCGTGAACGCGGTCGACCGCGCGCATTCGATGGCGGAGAGCTCTGCCGCGGCGGGGCGTCTGGAGAGCGGTTCGCGCGCGGATGGGGCGGCGGCGGGCGATTCGGCGACTCTGAGCGCGGGCGCGACGCTGGCCA
>DAHVZZ010000455.1:0-1942 GCA_027323785.1 Acidobacterium sp.
CCTGCACCCGAAACAGGTGCGTCCCGTCGCTCACCACGATGATGCTCCGCAGGTTGTTTTCCCGCGCAATCGCCGCCAGTCGTGCCACGGATTCCTCCGTGTCATCGCTCAGTGTCTCGGCGACAATCGCCGCTCGCGGAACCCCATGCGCCAGCATGTAGGCCTTGCCCACGCCGCCTTCCGTGTGGATTCCGTCCGCCTCGTAGCCACCGCCCAGTGTGATCACCAGCGGAGCCAGCCCTTTCCGGTACAGATTCAGTCCATGCTGCAGCCGTGCCCGCAGCACCGGAGAAGGACGCCCGTCGTACTCCGCCGCCCCGAACACCGCAATTGCGTCGGCAGGCCGCGCTTCATTGTGGGTCGCGTAATATTCGATCTGCCCGTACACCCAGCGCACCCACACCACCGCACCCACAAGCAGAATCCCTGCCAGCCACAGCAGCACGCGCCGCCGCACGCGGCGAGGCTTCTCCGCGCGCTTCCGATTGGTGTCCGCTACAATCATCGCTCCTGCAGAGCCAGCGCAATCGCGTGCGTTGGAATCGCTCCCTCGCGCAGGATCTGCCACGTTCCATCCGGCCCGGAAAGGTCCACGATGGTCGTTGCCACGCTGCGCCCTGTCGGTCCGCCATCCACAATCACCGGAATCCGGTCGCCGATCTGGTCCCGCACGCAGGCCGCATAGGTGCATTCCGGCAATCCCGCCAGGTTGGCCGCCGTTGCCGTAATCGGCAGCCCCAGCTCCGCCACCACTGCTCGCGGAATCGCCGCATCCGGAACCCGCAGCGCCACGTTGCCCGTGTTGGCCGTGCTCCGCAGCGGCAGGCGCGAACTGGCCTTCACGATCACCGTCAGTGGTCCTGGCCAGAAGCGCTCCGCCAGCAGGTCGAAGCACGTCCCCACTTCCCGCGCCAGCTGATACGCCTGCGCCGGGTTCGCCACCAGCAGCGACAATGGCTTGTGCTTCAGCCGCGACTTGATCTCATAGATCCGTTCCACGGCGCGCAGGTTCACCGGGTCCACGGCCAGGCCGTAGAACGTGTCCGTGGGCATGCCCACGACTTTCCCGTCGCGAATACAGTTCGCGATATATCGAATTCGCTCCGGCTCCGGCTCATCCGGATCGATGCGCAGAATCTCTGCTGACAAGGCCTCTCCCGTCGAGGAACTTCCTGCAGCCGCAAGCTTCAACGGCGGAAACCGCTTCGAGCCCCTGCGGGACCCGGTGGAGGTTTAGAATCCCCCCATGCCGACGGCTTCGGATCGCTCGCGCCTCATCAGCATTGTACAGAGTCGCCAGAACGCCCGCGTGCGCGAACTCCGCGCCGCCTTCGCGCGCAACGGCCGCGATGTCTCCGAAGGCATCGCTGTCGAGGGTGAACATCTCATCCAGGAAGCCCTCCGCAGCGGCCTCCGTATCCGTACCGTGTTCGTCCGGGCTGAAGTCAGCGTCCGCGAGGCCCCCGAGCGCCGCGAAAACAGCCTCCGCGTCCTCGACCGGCTCCGCCTGCCCGCATCCATCCCCGTCATCGGACTCACGCCGCCCGTCTTCGACTCCGCCGTCGAAACCGAATCGCCTCAGGGCATCGC
This sequence comes from Acidobacterium sp., assembly GCA_027323785.1. GTDB lineage: Bacteria > Acidobacteriota > Terriglobia > Terriglobales > Acidobacteriaceae > Palsa-343. Next base: position 1,591 of record DAHVZZ010000455.1, read on the forward strand.
CGCGCTGATCGATCCGCCGGGTTTTGCGCTCGACGAAGCCCTGCGCCCAGGCTCCTCCGGTTCGCCGCCGCTGGTTCTCGTCGCTGCCGCCCTCCAGGATCCCGGCAACCTCGGCACCATCGTCCGCTCCGCTGAAGCCTTCGGGGCCACCGGCCTCCTCGCCCTGCCTGGAACCGTCAGCCTCTGGAACGCCAAAACCCTCCGTGCTTCCGCCGGATCGGCCTTTCGTGTCCCCGTCGTCCAGGAAAAACCCTCCGCCGCCCTTGCCGCCCTCGCCGAACGCCGCATCGCCATCCTCGCCGCCGTTCCCGCCGCTGGCCACCCGGACGCCGTCCCCTGCTCCGGCTACGAT
>DAHVZZ010000405.1:0-2335 GCA_027323785.1 Acidobacterium sp.
GTTTTTGCCGTCCCATCTGCCGCTGTTCACGGAGCGACACGCAGTGTGTGGCCGGCCCGAATCTCGTTGCCGCGCAGGTGATTCCAACGCCGCAGGTCCGTCACCGACACGCCGAAGCGCGCTGCAATTCCGCCCAGCGTATCGCCGCGCCGCACTCGGTAATAGCGGACACGGGCTCGCCGCGCATGGTGGGTCGCATGGCTCGACCGGGCGCGCGGCGGATCGGCTTCGCGCCGTCCCGGCTTTGCCACTCGCAGTGTGTGGCCGGCGTCGATCGCATTCCCGCGCAGATGATTCCACTGCCGCAGTTCCGCCACCGTCACCCGGAAGTGGCTGGCAATGCCACCCAGCGTGTCGCCGTTCTGCACGCGGTACAGTCCGTCATGTTGGCGCATCGCCAGCCGCCGCCGGAAATCGCGGATGCGGGCCGGTTCGGCAATGTAAAGCGCCTGCCCGGCGCGGAGGAAGGTTCCCCGCAGGTGGTTCCAGCGCTCCAGGTCTTCCACCGAAACTCCGAAGCGGTCGGCAATCGCAATCAGCGTGTCCCCATTCCGTATCCGGTACAGTCCGCCCCGCAGCATGCGCGGTTCGCCCCGCGGCGGCAACGGAATAATCAGCTTGTCCACGCCGTCCAGGCTGGCCGTGGTTTGCAGCTGGTTCACCATGGCGAGGTCCGACAGCGGCACATGCCATTTCTGCGCTACCTGCGCCAGCGTTTCTCCGTCCGTAACCGAATCCAGGCGCCAGTACAGCCGCTTGTCCTTGGGAATCTGCGCGATGTCCTGCTCGAACGTGCTCGCCGATCCTTTCGGCAGACGCAGGCTGTACGGATCGTCGGGCGGTGTGCACATGCGCAGAAGAGCGGGGTTCAGGGTCTCGATCTGAGAAACCGGAACGCCCACAATATCCGCCACCAGTTGCAGGCTTACCGCGTAATCCGTTTTTACCGTGTCCATTTCCAGCGGTGGATCCGGCTTCAGGTCCGCCAGCCCGTACTGACTGGGGTTCTTCGCCATGATCGTCACCGCCAGGATGATCGGTACGTAATTCTTCGTTTCCACCGGCAGATTATTGCGCCGGTACAGCTGCCAGAAAGACGCGTAGCCGGTCCTCTCCACCGCGCGCTGCACGTTGCCCGGACCCCAGTCGTACGCCGCCATGGCCAGGTACCAGTCGCCGAGCTGGTCGTACATCTTCTTGATTTCCCGCGCGTAGGCTTCCGTCGAGTCCACAGGATCGAAGCGCTGATCCTCCCACGCGTTGTGCACCAGTCCGTAGGTTCCCCACGGCATGAACTGCCACATCCCGGCCGCTCCCGATCGGGGATTCACCACCCCAGGCCGGAACCCGGACTCCGCCACCGCCTGGTAAATCAGGTCCTGCGGCAGGTGATTCTCCTTCAGCACGCCCTGGATCATCTTCTTATAGCGGCCCAGGCGCTCCAGCGAAGCCACGATGGTCGCGTGCCCCCGCGGATTGTTGGTGAAGAAGTCGATGTAGTTGGCCACCACGCTGCTGGCAAAAGGATTCAGCTTCAGCGGCAGATCCGAACGCGTGGTCTTCAGTTCGGCTTCTGTCTTCGCCGTTGCTGAAGCGCTGGCCGTCGTCGTCAGGTTCCCCGCAATATCCACCGGAGAGGGTTCGGTCTCCTGCTGCGGACCGCTTCCTTCGCGCATCGCGTCCATTTCCAGCGTGTTCTCCGCGTCCACAATGCGGTTGAACTCGCCGGAAAGCCGGGGATCTTTCCGAATGTCGCAGTTGCAGCGCAGCATCAGATCAACGGCGTAGTTGAAGTTGGCCCGCGCCGCCTCGTAATTCGACTGCTGATAATTACTCAGCCCCTCGTGGTAGGCCTTCTCCACCGAGGCAATCAGCTCCTCGTCCCGATGTTCCTTTTCCGCCGCGGCGTCTTCGGCCGCGCCTTCCGGAGCCGCGGCGTTCTGCCCCGCTGTCGCGCCTGGCGATCCCGCCCTTCCGCCGCCTGCCAGAGTGGGTGCGTTCGCGCGCTTCGAAAGACGCGCGTTGGCCCCCTGGTGCGAGGGGCAACCTGTCAGGACCATTAGCGCAGCAAGGCTGCCTGCAAACAAAATCCGTTTCACTACCATGGTGGGAGCGTGGGTGTCTCTATTGTATTGCCCGCCTCGCTCCTGACGCGCCGCCGGCCGCATTTTCTCAGGAATCCAGCGCCGCCGCTCCCCGGCTGCTTCTGCCAGCTCCTCTGCGGCGCTCCGCAAAATGCCGTAAACTGAGGCATCTGGCAAGTTTCTTCTCCCGGCCCGCCACTGCCGGCCCGGCTTGCGCTTCTCTTCATGGACAGTCAATACATCCGCAATTT
>DAHVZZ010000512.1:0-7207 GCA_027323785.1 Acidobacterium sp.
TTCGAACAGGCCGGAGCGTGGGACCCCATCCCCTATGCCACCAGCAGGGGCGCGGGCCCTCGCACCGAAGACAGGTTTCACGAGCAGGCAACGGATCCCGGGGCCGAAAGTCTGGCCACCTCCATTCGGGGGGCCGGCAGCGGCTCCGAGGCCAGCGCCGGCTCGCAAAGAGAGGAATGACTTATGCGTAGAAGAATCGTTTGGCCCCGTCTGCTGCTGGCGGCCCTCGTCTCGGCCGCACTTTCGCTGACCGGGTCCACGGCCTTAGCTCAAATGAGCACTGGCACCGGCTCTATCCACGGCTCCGTGACCAACGTCTCCGGGGCTCCGGAAACCAGCGGAACCATTGCGCTCTACCGCGGCGGCATGTCGTCGCCCGATCAGGACGCAAATTACACCCTTACGGTCGATCAGGACGGCGAATATCACGGAGCCAACATTAAGGCCGGCAGCTATACCGCCGCGTTCCGCACGCCCACGACGCCCAAAAACCAGGTCGTCGACCAGATCGACCACGTGGTGATCACCCCGGGCAAGGACACGCAACTCGACTTCGACATGTCCACCGAGGCCTTCATCTCCAAGCTCCCCGCCGCCGAGCGGAAGAAGATCGAAGAGCTCAAAAAGAAGAACGCCGGAATCCTGAAAGAAAACAAGGTCATCAAGAGCCTCAACTCCGACCTCGGAAAGGCCCGCGCCTTCGATAAGGAAAAGAACTTCGCCCAGGCTGAAGCCCTTATGCAGAAGGATGTGGCGATCAAGCCGAACGCCGCGGTTCTCTGGGTCGAGCTGGGAATGGCCCAGGCTGGCCTCAAAAAGTGGGCTGACGCGGAAACGTCTCTGCAAAAGGGCATCGCGCTGGACCAGGCCCAAAAAAAACCCAACCCCCATATGCAGGCCGCGGCCATGGACAAGCTCGGCGAGGCTCTCATTAACCAGGGGAAGATCCAGGACGCCGAAGCCACCTACGACAAAGCCGCCCAGATCGATCCCACCAACGCCGGCATGTACTACGAGAACGAGACCATCCTCATGGATCGCCTCGGTCACACGAACGCCACCGTGGCGGCTGCCGACAAGGCCATCGCCGCCAATCCCAAATCTCCTATCCCGTATTACCTGAAGGCGCGGGCTCTCGTCAGCAAGGCCACCATCAACCCGAAGACGCAGAAGATCGTCGCCCCCCCAGGCTGCCTCTCCGCATACAAGAAGTACCTGGAACTGGCCCCGAACGGGCAGTTTGCCAGCGATGCCAAACAGGTCGTCGCGGAGATGGACCAGTCGCAAAACTCCGGTCATCACTCGAGCCGCCGGCGCCGCTGATCGCCGGTTGCCCTCAGCCCAGCAAAGAGCGCCGCGCAAGCGGCGCTCTTTGCCTTTGCGACAATCTCAATGGATATGCCTGCTGCTCCATCCATCGTTCTCGGCTACCCTGAAGCCGCCGCCCTGGTGCAATCCCACATCGGCAGCCATGCTTCTACGCCTCGCCCAGTGGAGTCTGTCCCTCTCCAGGAGGCTTCCGGACGCGTCCTGGCCACACCCGTCACCGCCGACCGCGATCAGCCGCCCTTCCCCCGCTCCACCCGCGACGGTTTCGCCTGTCGAGCCGCCGAGCTGCGGGCCGGATCCCTCCAGATCGCTGGCCTGCTCCGCGCCGGTCAGCCCTGGAGCGGCGGCGGCCTGCCCGCTGGCCGCGCCATTGAAATCATGACCGGCGCCGCAGTCCCTCCCGGGGCCGACTGCGTTGTCATGCTGGAGCACGTCGCCGTCTCTCAGGATCAGGTCAGTCTCGCTCAGGGCAAAACCATCTCTTCCGGAGAAAACATCGTTCCCGCCGGCTCCGAAGCCAGCACCGGCGACGTGGTCATTCCTTCCGGCGTCCGTCTTGGTCCCAGCCACATTGCCGCTGCGGCGGCCTGCGGTAACTCCACCCTCCAGGTCTTTTCCCGCCCGCGCGTGGCCATCCTCGCCACTGGCGACGAGCTGGTCGAGCCTTCCGTCACCCCGCTGCCGCATCAGATCCGCAACTCCAACAGCTTCTCGCTTGCTGCTCAGGTCGCCGCCGCGGGAGGCGCTCCCGAAATCCTTCCCGTTGTCCCCGACGATCCCGCCCTCACTCAGGACGCCATCACCCGGGCCTCGCAGTCCGACCTCATCCTCCTGACCGGCGGCGTTTCCATGGGCAAATTTGACTTCGTCGAGCAGGCCCTGCTCGCCCTCGGCGCGGAGTTCTTCTTTACCGGTGTCCGGATCCAGCCCGGCAAGCCCACGGTCTTCGGCAAGCTTCCTGGCCCCTTTTTCTTCGGGCTTCCCGGCAATCCCATCTCCACCATGGTCACCTGCGCCCTGTTCGCCGCGCCTCTGCTGCGCGCCATTGGCGGAGAAGCAGACGCCGCTCCGTGCTTCTGCCAGGCATCGCTCGCGGAAGAAGTTGCCGTCCAGCCTGGCCTCACCCGCTTTCTGCCCGCCTGCCTCGAACCCGGCTTCACCGGAACCCGTATCCGCCGGATTCCCTGGCAGGGCTCCGGCGATCTGGCCGCCGCCGCGCGCGCCAATGCCTTCCTCGTCGTCCCGGAATCGGCCGATCGCCTCGCCCCCGGAGAGATCGTCTCCGCGCTGCTGCTCTAGCCAGGGCCTGTTAACACCACTGGAATGGCGGCGACGGAGGGCCATTCTCCTCAGTTCGAGGAGAGAGGAGTGACAGATACCGGGCGTATCTTAGCGACGATCGACGACGAAATGGGGAAAATGGCCCCCGTCCCTTCGGCTTCCATCCCGGCGATTGCATCGCCGGGGACCCCGGGTTGCGGCGAAAATGCGGCCATCCCGCGTTGTCGTCCTCGACAGTGGGGCCGCCACAGCCTTCGGACTCCGCCTCTGCTGACCGCATTTTCGCTCGCAACGCCAATCATCCCAGTAGCGTTAACAGGTCCTAATCGCCGGCAACCGGCTCCAGCCCGGCAAGGCCCCGCGGCTGCGACGTCAGCAGCGAATACAGCGCCACGCCGCAGTAGCAGACCGCCGGAACCGCGTACGCCAGCGCCACTCCGCCGCTCATCTCGGAAAGCTTGCCCATGGCCGGTGTCAGCACCGCCCCGCCCACAATGGACATCACGATGATCGAGCCGCCAATCTTTGTCTTGTCGCCCAGCCCCTTGATGCCCAGCGCGAAAATTGTCGGATACATCAGCGACATGAAGAAGCTCGACACAAAGATGCACCACGTCCCCACCCAGCCTGGATGCAGCACCGCCACCGTCGCCAGCATCGCGTTGATGACCGCGTAGGCTGCCATCAGCCGATCCGGCTTCACCAGCTTCATCAGCCAGGCGGAGAAGAAGCGCCCCAGCGCGAAGGCGACCAGCGTTCCGGTCAGCAAATACCCGGCCTCCCGCTCACCGATCTTCGTGTACTCCTGCGAATACTGGATGTAGTAACTCCACGTCCCTACCTGAGCGCCCACATAAAGAAATTGCGCCAGCACCGCGGTCACAAAGTGGGTCTGGAGGAGCCGCCCCGGAGGTCCGGCCGCTCCTGGCACATGCTCCGTCCGCTCTGTGCCCACCTTCGGAAACTTCGTCAGCCCAATCAGAATGGCCCACACAAACACCACTCCGGCCAGCACCACGTACGGATGCACCACCCGCAGCGTCTCCGAATGCATAAAGGCCTGGTAACGATGCGCCGCCTTCATCGCCGTCACCTGCGCCGCGTCCGGTTCGCGTCCGGAAAAAATAAACATAGTCCCCAGAAACGCCCCGCTGATCGATCCCACCGGGTTGAACGCCTGCGCCAGATTGAGCCGTCGTTCGGAGGTGCGTGGATCGCCCATCTCCGCGATAAACGGATTCGCCGACGTCTCCAGAAACGAGAGCCCGCTGGCGATCACAAACAGCGCCACCAGAAAGAAGGAGTACCGGTCCACAATCGCCGCCGGCCAGAACAGCACCGCGCCCGTCGCAAACAGCAGCAGCCCGGTCAGAATTCCGGCCTTGTATCCCGCCCGATGCGTCAGCATACCCGCCGGAATCGCCAGCAGAAAATACCCCATGTAAAACGCCGACTGCACCAGCCCCGCCTGCAGCCGGCTCAGCGAAAACGACGTCATGAACTGGCGGATCAGACTATCGTTCAGATTGTTCGGGATTGCCCACAGAAAAAACAGCACAGTAACCATGACAAACGCGATCATCTGTCCCGAAGGAATCAGACGCGGCCGATCAGTGCCGGAATGCGCCGTGGACTGGGATACAACAGGGCTCGAGTTCAATGCGGGTTTCCTTTTTTTTTGCCTATGCAAGGCGGTAAGCGCGAACAGCGTTGTCGTGGAAGAGCGCCTGGCGCTCCCCTTCGGAAAGTCTCGCGGCGAATCGCTCCACATTCGCAATCCAGTCGGAGTAGGTCGTCGCCACCCGGCAAACCGGCCAGTCCGACCCAAAGAGCATCCGTTGGGGGCCGAAAGCCTCCAGCGCCGTCTCCATGTACGGCAGAATCCGCTCGTACGTCCAGCCTGCGTAATCCGCCTCCGTCACCACACCGGAAAGCTTGCAGAACACGTTGGGCCGCCGCGCCATCTCCGCCATGTTCTGCGCCCACGGCTGCATCGCGCCGGCGCGAATCGGCGGCTTGGCAATGTGATCCAGCACAAACATCTGCGCCGGATGCCGGTCCACCAGTCGAATCGCCGCCGGCAGCTGATGGTGCACGATCAGAATGTCGTACGTCAGCCCCAGGCCGTGCAGGCACGCCATCCCCGCGTTGAAATCCGCCCGCTCCATGTAGGCGTCCGGTCCGCCCTGCAGCACCTGGCGAATGCCGCGCAGCCGCGGATTCGCCGCCAGCCGCGCCAGCACTTCACCCACTCCGGCGTCCGTCAGCGGCGCCCAGCCGACCACGCCCGCAATCCACGCATGCGCGGCAGCCAACTCCAGCAGCCACTCCGTCTCCCGCAGGCTCTGCCGGGCTTCCACAGAAATCACCCGGCTCACGCCCGCTGCGGCCATCTCCCGGTTCAGGTCCTCCGGCAAAAAATCCCGCCGGATCGCGGCCATGTCTTCGTCGATCCACTCGTACTCGGCCGCCGAGTAGCGCCAAAAATGGTGGTGCGCGTCAATGCGTTCCACGGTCCCCTTACAACCTTTCTTCGGAATGGCGGCATTTTAACCGCTTCAGTTAACGGTTGTGGAGTGGCGCGCCAAAACTTCCGCAATCCCTCACATCCGGCCGCCCGCGCGCCAGTTTCTTCAGTCCAGGATCCGCTTCAGCTTCGGCAGCAGCGCCCGGAACGCGCGCCCCCGATGACTCAGCGTGTGCTTTTCTTCCAGCGAAATCTCCGCCATGGTCCGCCCCAGTTCCGGTAGAAAAAACAGCGGATCGTACCCAAATCCCCCGCTGCCCTGTGGCGCACTCAGAATCTCGCCCTCCACCGAACCATCCGCCGTCGCCAGTACCTTGCCCGCCCTCGCCAGCGCCAGCACGCAGTGGTAGCGGGCCGTTCGCCGCTCCATCCCCCGCATCTGCTCCAGCAGGAACAGATTGTTCCGCTCATCCGTGCTCCGCGCCCGCCCGTCCGGCGCTTCGTGCGGCTCAAATCCAGCATCTTGCGCGTAGCGAGCCGAACGCACCCCCGGCGCGCCATCCAGAGCATCCACTTCCAGCCCCGAATCGTCCGCCAGCACCAGCGCCGCCTTACCCCGCTCCGCCGCCACGCGGCTGTAGTACGCGGCCTTCAGCTGGGCATTTCCGGCAAACGTCGCCTCGTTTTCCTCCGGTGCCGGAATCGCCTCCAGCCCGGGCAGCGGCTCAATCGCAAATTCGCTCTCGCCGGCCGCCACCGCAAAATCGCGCAGCTTGCCCACATTGCTGGTCGCAGCGTAGATCGTCAGAGTCATACTCCCAGTCTCGCATCCCCGCTCGCCCTCACGAGCGCGCCTTCAGATCCCACGCCAGCGGACATTCCTCGCACCGCGCCACCCGCCCGCAGTGCGCCTTGCCAACCTGCACCATCAGCGCGTGAAACTCGTTGTAGTGCCGCGCCAGTTCTGTCGGCGATTCGCTGTTCTGCTCCCCGGTAAAGGCCGCCTCGGCCAGCGCCTGAATCTCCGCGTATTTCGCCTTCTCTCCGGCGAGCCCATGCCGCACCGTCACCCGCCGCAGATACTCGTCCACCACCATGGCCGGCGCATCCAGCGCATACAGCAGAATCGCGTCCGCCGTCTCCGGCCCCACGCCCAACAGCGCCAGCAGCCGCCTTCGGATCTCCCCGGCATCGGTCTGCGCCGCTGCCCGCAGCGCGTCCATCTCTCCGCTAAACTCCGCATCCAGAAACGCCACAAACGCCTTCAGCGCCGCCGCCTTGCGCAGCATGAACCCCGAAGGCCGAATCAGCACCCGCAGCTCCTCCTCGCCGATCCCGCGCAGGCCCTTGACTGAAAGCACCCCGCCAGCCTCCAGATTCGCAATCGACCGCTCCACGCTCGTCCACGCCGTGTTCTGCGTCAGGTACGCCCCCACCACCACCTCAAACGCCGTCCGCGCCGGCCACCACTGCTGCGGTCCCCACCGCTCTACCAGCCGCTCATACATCCTGCGCAGCCGCCGCGCCGCGTGTTCCGGCGATGTCATGCCTGCCGGAGCCTTTTTCTTCGAAACCGTCTTGTTGCGCGCGGCCATCTCTTCGATCTTAAAATCTTCCTTCCGAAATTCCTGGCCCGCGCGAATCGTTTCCCGCTCGCACGCCCTCTTATCATCAGGCCCTTCCACTTTCGTCTTTTCACTCAGAGGAGCAGCAATGGACTACGTCAATCTCGGCAGAACCGGCTTAAAAGTTTCCCGCATCTGCCTCGGCTGCATGAGCTACGGCGCGCCCGCCACCGGCGAACCCAAAGCCGGCCGCCATGCGTGGACGCTCAACGAGGAGCAGAGCCAGCCCTTCTTCCGCCAGGCGCTCGATCACGGCATCAACTTCTTCGATACCGCCAACGTCTATTCCAGCGGCGCCAGCGAGGAGGTGCTCGGCCGCTTTCTCAAAGCCAGTGTCCGCCGCGAATCCGTCGTCATCGCCACCAAAGTTCACGGCATGATGCGCGAAGAGCCCAACGGTCGCGGCCTCTCCCGCAAGGCCATCCTCCACGAACTGGACGAAAGCCTCCGCCGCCTCCAGACCGACTACGTCGACCTCTACCAGATCCATCGCTGGGATTACGAA
>DAHVZZ010000518.1:0-4317 GCA_027323785.1 Acidobacterium sp.
GTGGGTGTGGAGTGCGTTTCATTGAAATGAGTGAGGCTTTGCACAGGATGCCAGAACGCGAAACATCTTTCACCACAGAGGACGCAGAGGACACAGAGGAATATGGGGCTGGAGGGTGGCGATGCGGAGAGAGCGGGAGACGGAGGGTTCGCGTGGTCACGCCTCTCTTTGAGAGATGGGGCAGCCAGATTGGTGGCTGAAGATGAGGCAGGTGGCCGTCAGGAGGTGGAGCTGGGCGACGTGGGGGTTGTGGATTCGACAGCGAGGGGACGCCAGGCGGGGCCGACGAAGAGGCGGATGGCGGCGATGCCGGCGGCTCCGGAGCGGATGGCGGCAGAGGCGTTTTTTTCCGTGACTCCGCCGAGGGCGAAGACAGGGACGGGGCTGGCGAAGTCGGCGGCGGAGCGGAGGGCTGCGAGTCCCTGGCCGGGGGTGACGCCATCGTCGCGGACTTTTTCAAAAATGGGTGAAAAGAGGAGCAGGGAAGCGCCGGCGGCCTGGCGGATTTCGTCGTGATCGTGGCAGGCAACGCTGATGACAGCTTCGCGTCCGACGCGGGAGTAGACCTGCTGGGCGGCGCGGACGGCGGTGGGGCCGAGGCCGCTGCGGAGGTGGACACCGTCGGCATCGGCGTCGAGGGCGACCTGGGCGGGTCCGTTGACGAGAACGCGGGTGGGTCCGCCGATGGCGCGGACGGCCTGAACGACCTGCGCGGCGAGGGGCTGGAGGTCAGCGAGGGGCAGATCCTTTTCGCGAATCTGGAGGTAGTGGACGCCGCCGCGGGCGAGATCGGCGGCAAGGCGGACGAGATGCTGACGGCGGGCGGAATCGTCTCCGGGGAGGAGGCGGCGATTCGTGATGGCATAGAGCAGCATCTGAGAAACAGTGTATTGGTATTCGGGATCGCTGTAATTATGACGGCGGGGAGCAGAGGCACACGGAGAGCGGCCAGGGAGTTTAGAGTTGAAGGAGAGACGCGGATCTGCTTCTGGTCCGATCCCCTGGTTTCGTAAAACGCATGGCGACATACGATCTTCTGGTTATTGGTTCGGGCCCTTCGGGGCAGCGCGCGGCTGTGTCCGCGATCAAGAAGGGCAAACGTGTCGCGCTCGTGGAGATGCGGAGCGTGGTGGGCGGTGTGTGCATCAACACCGGCACCATTCCGAGCAAGACGATGCGCGAGGCGGTGCTACACCTTTCCGGGTACAACTATCGCTCGATTTATGGGATGAACTATCGGGTGAAGGAAAAGATCACGATGGCGGATCTGGCGTTCCGGGTGCAGCACGTGATCAAGACGGAGATCGACGTGACGGAGGCGCAGCTTTCGCGCAACGGCGTCGAGGTGATCAACGGAGTGGCGCGGTTTGACGATCCACATCACATTCACGTGGACGGGCCGCGGGGCACCAATGTGTACGAGACGGAGAAGGTGGTGATCGCGGTGGGGACGCGGCCGGCATCGTCGCCGAAGGTGCCGGTGAACGGGCGGACGATCATCAACAGCGACCAGGTGCTGGAGCTGGGCGAGCTGCCGAAGAGCCTGATTGTGGTGGGCGGCGGCGTGATCGGGGTGGAGTACACGTGCATGTTCTCGGCGCTGGGCGTGCGGGTGACCCTGATCGAGAAGCGGCCGCGGCTGCTGGAATTCGCGGACCAGGAGATTGTGGAGGCGCTGAGCTACCACCTGCGCGACAGCCGGGTGACGATGCGGCTGGGCGAGGAAGTGGAGAGCGTGGAAGAGCTGCCGGAAGGCGGCGTGACGGCGAATCTGGAGAGCAAGAAGAAGGTGACCGGAGACGCGCTGCTGTACGCCGTGGGGCGGCAGGGAAATGTGGACGAGCTGAACCTGGCGGCGGCGGGAATCGAGGCGGACAAGCGCGGGCGGATTCCGGTGGACAAGGATTTCCGGACGAAGGCGCCGCATATTTTCGCGGTGGGCGATGTGATCGGATTTCCGGCGCTGGCTTCGGTTTCGATGGAGCAGGGGCGGATCGCGGCGGAGCGGGCGTTCGGCGAAGAACACTTGCAGTCGAACCCGAGCTTCTATCCGTATGGGATTTACACGATTCCGGAGATTTCGTTCATCGGGAAGACCGAGGAGCAGCTGACGGAAGAGGATGTGCCGTACGAGGTGGGCGTGGCCTACTACCGGGAGATCGCGCGGGGGCAAATCCGGGGTGACACGACGGGGCGGCTGAAGCTGATTTTCCATCGTGAAACGCGGCAGGTACTGGGAGTTCACATCATCGGCGAAGGGGCGGCGGAGCTGGTGCACATCGGGCAGGCAGTGATGGCGCTGAACGGTAACCTCGACTACTTCATCGATACGGTGTTTAACTATCCGACGCTGGCCGAATGCTACAAGGCAGCCGCGTTTAACGGAATCAATCGGCTGGCGCGTTTCGAGGACTGAGGACCAGGCCGCAGGGGGCCGCGGCGGAGGGCAAGATGGCGAACACAGTTGGGGTGGTGGTGACAACGAGGATTGTCGCGGGCCTGGTGGAGGAGCATGCGCTGGCCGACGGGCTGAAGGAGTTTCCGGAAAACATCGATGAGATGAACGGGCTGATCGAGATTCCGGCGGACAGCCTTTGCGAGATAATCTGCGACGCGATCGCCGGTGTAGTGACTGCGAAGGCGAAGGTGGAAGCCGCCGGGATCGCGGTGCCGGGCTACGTGCACCAGGGAGTGGTACTGGATTCGCCGAATCTGCCGCAGCTGAAGGGAGCGAGGCTGTGCGAGTCAGTGCGCGCGGGGCTGCAGAAGCGCGGGATGGATTTGAAGCTGCGGGTGTTTAACGACGCGGACGCGGTGGCGGCGGGAATTGCGGCGACGCGGGGGCAGCTGGAGAAGCAGGTGCGGGTGTGGACGATCGGGAACGGCATCGGCTTTGGGCGGTATCCGTATACGGAAGGGCCGTGGGAAGGCGGACACATGGTGGTGACGCTGGACCCGAAGGAGAATTATTGCGGGTGCGGCGGGCTTGGGCACCTGGAGGGGATTCTGGGGCACCGGGCGATGCGGCTGCGCTTCCTGGATATGGAGCCGGATGAGGTTTTTGCGGCGGCCAAGAAGGGCGATAAGCGGTGCCGCGAATTTGTGGAGCTGGCGCACCGGGCGCTGGCGGCGGCGACGGCGTCGATGATCCACCTGGAAGGGCCGGGACGGTTCTACTACACGGGGCGGGATATTCAGCGGCTGGACGGGGCTCTGCTGAAGCAGTATCTGTACGAGATGATCAAGATGAGCCCGCTGCAGAGCTACACGGTGGAGATGCTGCCGGAGGATGCGAAGCTGGCGGCGATCGGGGCCGGTGTGGCGGCGATGCTGTCGGAGGGCTGCTGAACCGATCGCTTCGGCTAGCTGGGCATGGCGGCGCGCGGGCGACGCGGGGCGCATCCCAATGGGAGCATGCCGAAGAGCCGGGCTCACAGACTGAGAAAACTACCCGAGATCATTACAGATCCGAAGGAATCCGCGCGGGAGGCGGGCCTGCGGTACGTGTCCGACGCGGAACCGGGGATTCGGCGGCGGCGGGCGGGGCGCAGCTTTCGCTACACGACGGCGACGGGCGAGCCGATGCGGGAGGCGGAGACGCTGCGGCGGATCCGGTCGCTGGCGATTCCGCCGGCGTGGCGGGACGTGTGGATTTGTCCGACGGCGAACGGACACGTGCAGGCGACGGGGCGGGACGCGAAGGGGCGGAAGCAGAGCCGGTATCATCCGCGGTGGCGCGCGGTTCGGGACGAGACGAAATACGGCCGGATGCTGCTGTTTGGAGCGGCGCTACCACGAATCCGGGAGCGGGTGGAGGAGCATCTGACGCTGCCGGGGCTGCCGCGGGAGAAGGTTCTGGCGGCGATTGTGCGGCTGATGGAACTGACGCTGATCCGGGTGGGGAATGAGGAGTATGCGCGGGAGAACCATTCCTATGGGCTGACGACGCTGCGGGGTCGGCATGTGCAGGTGGCGGGGTCGCATGTGACGTTCCGCTTTCGGGGCAAGAGCGGGAAGCGGCACGAGGTGGAGTTCAGCGACCGGCGGCTGGCGCGGATTGTGCGGGAGTGCCAGGAGATTCCGGGGTATGAGCTGTTCGAGTATGTGGACGACGAGGGGCGTCCGCATACGGTGGATTCGTCGGACGTGAATGAGTATCTGCGGGAGATCAGCGGAGAGGACTTTACGGCGAAGGATTTCCGGACGTGGGCGGGAACAGTGCTGGCGTGTCTGACGCTGCGGGAGTACGAGGAATTCGGGTCGCAGACGCAGGCGAAGAAGAATGTGGTGCAGGCGATTAAAGCAGTCGCGGAGCGG
>DAHVZZ010000556.1:0-10612 GCA_027323785.1 Acidobacterium sp.
GGAGCTGACCATCACCACCGAGGGATCGAACACCGGCACGGTGGCCATGAATCAGCCGCCGGGCTCTTCCGGCGGGGGCACGATGAGCGCCTCGCTGTTCTTCCTGCCGGCGCTGCTCTTCGGCGGCTTCCTCATGGTGGAGCGGAAGAAGCTGAATCGCGGGATGAAGGCCATGCTGATGCTGCTGATCGTGGCTTCGGGCATGACCGGAATGACCGGCTGCGGCTTCCGCCCGCCGGCTGTGATGCCGGGAACTTCGATGGTGACAGTAACAGCTACCGCCACGGCTTCAGCCAGCGGAACGGCCACCGGCAGCGGCGCCGAGCAGCACACGGCGTCCTTCACTCTGACCATCACCCAGTAGCAGCCACGGAGAGACGATGAAAAGCACCAGGAAAATCGCAGCAGTTCTGATGGCGGCTGTACTGGCATGGGCGGGCACGGCCTGCGCGCATGCAGCCGCAAAGCCCGCCCCAAAAAACGTGTATCCCCGCATGGAGCTGTTCGCCGGCTACAGCTACTGGTCGCCGCACGCGCAGGTCCAGGGCTACTCCTTCGCCACCAACTCGCGCGGCATGATCTTCAGCGGCGCCTACTTCTTCAACCAGTGGGCGGGCGCGCAGATCGAAGGCGAGCGCGCCCAGCAGACGAACAACGACGGCATGCGCGCCTTCTCCGTCGGCCCCATCTTCCGCCTGCCCGGCAAAGAGCTGACGCCCTTCGTGCACGCGCTGGTGGGAACCGCCGGCGTTACCGGCCCCAACCAGCCAACAGTGGGCGGCTCCACCTTCTTCTATAACCCGGAGCACTGGGGCGTAATGCTGACCGCCGGCGCGGGCATGGACTACACCACCCCATGGCTGCATCACCGCCTCGGCTTCCGCATCTTCCAGGCCGACTACCAGTACACCCACGTCGACTTCGGCCCCAAACTCGCCACCCAGGGCGGCCGCGCCAATATCGCCGCCGTTCGACTCAGCACCGGCATCACTTACAGCTTCTCCAAATTCCCCTGGCGCCGATAACTTCATATCCGGCGCCGCGTCGGAGCCATCAGAGAAAAAGGGGGGCGGATTTTCCGCCCCCCGCTTTTTTGCTGCGGAGTTCCCACCACGACGCTGCCTCCAGCTGACGCCTCAGTAAGCCTCAGGGATGGCGGCTTCCGGCGGTCCTTTGAGCCGCCTTACAGGATTGAACGGGCCCGCAATCCGCTCTCGTCTTCCTTCGCACGCTCCTGCCCGCCTAGTGCGGCAAGCTCCCACGCCTTCGCATACTTCCAGTGCACATACAGCGAATGATTCACATGCAGCAGCAACCCCTCGGGGCCATCCAGGATACCCAGCCGGAAGAAATAGTTCTTGATAAATGTGGCCGCCGGGTTCACCACTGCGTTCCACACAAATCCCAACAGGGACCGGCTCGTTTTTCCCCTTACGTACAGATACTCGGATGCCTCGGAGCTATACCGGTTCATATGCTCCAGATACTGATCCAGATTCGGATAGGCGTAGTGCATCAAATCGCCCTTCAGCACTCCGCTCCGCCCCTCGAATCGCGGCGTGCCATGCGGCCCGACACCTTCCTCCACGCGCGCTGCGCCCCGCCGGAACAGCCGCAGCTTGCGGTCGGGGTAGAACCCTCCGTGCCGAAGCCATCGCGTCAAAAACAGGTTCCGGCGAGGAATCCAGTACGCCGAAAACCGCGGATCGCGCAAAACTTCTTCAATCTCCCGCCGCAGCTCCGGGCTCACCACCTCGTCCGCGTCGAGCAGCAGGATCCACTCCGACGTGCACAAGTCGATGGCAATATTTTTCTGCTCGGGATGCCCGCGGAAGTCGCGGTTGAAAACATGCCGGGCTCCCAACGACTTCGCGATCTCCGGCGTTCGATCCGTCGAGCCGGAATCGACCACCACGATCTCATCCGCCCAGCGAACGCTTTCCAGCGTGCGCGGCAGGTTTTCTTCCTCGTTCCTCGCGATCATTGCAACGGAAAGTGTCGCCCGTCCCGCGCTCAACGCAAGCCCTCCACCGCCAAACCGATCCAATCGCATTCTCTCATGCAGCCCAATTGCGGCGAACAGGGACTCAACACCGCGTTCGCCGGTGCGGCCTCATCCTCCCGCTGCTAAACTCAATCCCGAGCGCTCTCGCGGTCCGGCTGGTGACCAGCGCAGGCGCCAGAGAGGACGCGCGTCCATCCATATGAAAACCGTGATTCTGGCCGGCGGCCTCGGCAGCAGACTGAGTGAGGAAACCTCTCTCCGTCCCAAGCCTATGGTCGAAATAGGCGGCAAGCCCATCCTCTGGCACATCATGAAGATCTACTCGTCCTTTGGACTGAACGATTTCATCGTCTGCCTGGGCTACAAGGGCCATGTTATTAAGGACTATTTTGCCAGCTACATGCTGCACTCCTCCGATGTCACCATCGACCTCGCCACGAATACCATCGAAACCGTCCGCGCCGAGTCCGAACCGTGGCGCGTCACCCTTGTAGAGACCGGCGCGCACACCATGACCGGTGGCCGCCTCAAGCGCATCCTGCCCTTCGTCCGCGATGAGGAGTCCTTCTGCCTCACCTACGGCGACGGTCTCGCCGACGTCGACCTCCGCCGCCTCATCGACTTCCATCACGACCAGCGCAGGCTGGTTACCGTCACCGCAACCCTCCCCGGTGGCAAGTTTGGCGCCCTCCAGATCGACTCCGACAATATCGTGCGCGAATTTACCGAGAAGCCCCGCGGCGATCAGCGCTGGGTCAGCGGCGGTTTCTTCGTGCTCTCGCCCCAGGCCCTCGACTACATCGAAGGCGATTCGACATACTGGGAACATGAGCCCCTCGAACGCCTCTGCCACGACGGCAAAGTTGCCGCCTTCAGGCACCATGGCTTCTGGCAGCCCATGGATACGCTGCACGACCGCGCACTTTTGGAAGAGTTATGGAGGAGTGGCAACGCACCATGGAAGCTCTGGTGAACTCGTTCTGGCACAACCGCAAAGTCCTCATTACCGGACACACCGGCTTCAAGGGCAGCTGGCTGGCCCTCTGGCTTCAGCGCCTCGGAGCTGACACGCACGGCTACTCCCGCTCTCTGCCCTCCCAGCCGAGCCTCTTCGACGCCGCCGGCCTCTCCTCCACCATGCAGTCCACCCGCGGAGACATCTGCGACATCGCCGCCCTCCGCCGCTGCATGGACGCCTTCGCCCCCGAAGTCGTCTTCCACCTCGCGGCCCAGCCCATCGTCCGCGAATCCTACCTCGATCCCGCTGCCACCTATCAGACCAACGTCATGGGCACCCTCAACGTGCTGGAGTGCGTCCGCTCCTGCCCCTCCGTCCGCGCTGTCGTCGTCGTTACCTCCGACAAATGCTACGAAAACCAGGAGTGGCCCTGGCCCTACCGCGAAACCGACCACCTCGGCGGACACGACCCCTACAGCAGCAGCAAGGCCTGCGCCGAGCTGGTCGTTCGCTGTTACAGCAATTCCTTCTTCCGCTCCGCCGGCGGCCGGCAGGTCGCTATCGCCACCGCGCGCGCCGGGAATGTCCTCGGTGGCGGCGACTGGGCAAAGGATCGCCTCATCCCGGATACCGTCCGCGCCTTTGCCGCCGGCGAAACCGTTCGCATCCGCAGCCCGCACGCCATTCGTCCCTGGCAGCACGTTCTCGAAGCCCTCAACGGCTACCTCATCCTCGCCGAACGTCTCCTTCTGGAAGGGAACAGCTACTCCGGACCATAGAATTTCGGACCCGCCACCATGGACCTCAAACCCGTCGAATGGATCGTCGCCACCCTGGCCGGCAACTGGGGCGAGGGCGCACGCTGGGAATGCACCCCCTCGGATGGCGTCCATGAAGCCAACATCCTCAAAATCGACTGGTCCAAAGCCGCCGCCGGCCTCGGCTGGAAACCCGCCCTCGGCCTCGCCCGCTCCCTCGAATGGGTGACCCAGTGGTACAAGGGCTTCTATCTGGGCCGGAACGCCCGCGACCTCTGTTTCGAACAGCTAGCCGCCTTCTCCGAGTTGGCCACACTCGAACTGTAGGAGCGCCAGATCCAGCCAGCCGGCGGTGACCCCCATCACGGTGCGCCTCGGGCAACGGCGGGATAATCGCCGCCGCGGGGCTGTGTTCGTCCGCCGCGGCTATGGGACGCTCACGCCGGAGGTTTGCCATGATCTTCAGAAATCGTCAGGAAGCGGGTTCGCAGCTGGCCAGGCTGCTGCACTTCTGGACCGGCCGCTCGGATGTCCTTGTGCTGGCTCTGCCTCATGGTGGCGTCGAGACCGGATTCGCCATCGCCCGCCACCTCGATGTTCCGCTGGACATTCTGCTGGCCAGAAAGCTCGGCGTCCCGGGGCATGAAGACACCGCTTTTGGCGCCATCGCACCGGGCGGCTTTCGCTATATCGATCAGAGCGTTGTTCAGGCTGCCGGCATGGCTCCGGAGGAGATCGAGAAATCCATAGAGCAGACTCAGGAGTCGCTGCGCCGCCAGGACCGCCTCTACCGGGCGAATCGCGCGCCGCTGGACGTCAGCGGAAGAACCGTCATTCTGGCGGACGACGGCATTGCCACCGGGGCCAGCATCCGCGTCGCCATTCAGGCCCTGCGCGCCATGCATCCCGCGCGGCTGATCGTTGCCGTGCCCGTTGCCCCGGCCTCCATCATCGAGCGCTTCCGCGGCGACGTCGATGAATTCTTCTGCCTCTATCAGCCGCAGGCTGTTCGCGCCGTGGGCCAGTTCTACTGGGATTTCTCCCCGGTTTCCGACGAGGAAGTCGTTGAAATTCTCGAACGCGCGGCGGAACTCCACCACAATGCCGGAGCCCCGGGAGCCGACTATGCGGCGCGCCCGGCCGTGCAGGGCGATGGCTTCCAGGGCGGCGTCGTCCTTCAGACCGCCACGGCGCGGCTCGAAGGCGCACTCAGTCTGCCTGCCAGTGCCGTCGGGCTGGTTCTCTTTGTACACGGCAGCAGCAGCCGCCGCTACAGTCCGCGCAGCCGATCTCTGGCGAAGATTCTGCAGTCGCAGCGGCTCGGGACGCTGCTCTTCGATCTCCTGACGGACGAAGAGGACTTGCCCGATCAGCGGAAGGCCGGTTACCGGCTCGAAATACCGCTGCTGGCTCAGCGGCTAATCGACGCGGTGGAATGGCTCACCAGCCAGAGCAGCTTCCGCCATCTTCCCCTTTGCTACCTTGGCTCCGGAACCGGCTCGGCCGCTGCACTGCTGGCCGCTGCTCGCCGTCCTGAGCAGGTGCGGGCAATCGTCTCGCACGGTGGACGGCCCGATCTCGCCGGGGACGCCCTCAGTCAGGTGCAGGCGCCGACGCTCCTCGTCGTCGGCGATGCGGATGGCGCTATCATCGAGCGCAACCAGCAGGCGCTTGCCACACTGGGCTGTGCCGACAAAAAGCTGATCACGGTTCCCGGAGCAACCTATCCATTTGAGGATCTCGGCACGCTGGCGCCGGTGGGGCAGCACGCCGCGGAGTGGTTCCTCACGCATCTCGGAGTGGCGGGCTCAGTCGCCTCAGAAGGATTCGCCCAGGCCTCCTGAGTCAACGCCGTCTCTGCGCAACCGGGCCGGAGACGGCGGCGTCGTTCGCATTGAGCTGGATCACTTCCAGCTCCTCGGTGATGCTTTCCTGGCGCAATGCGTTGAAGCGGCTGCGCATCTGCTGCTGTTCGTCGTCCAGCCGGTTCAGTGCTCCATCCATATGGCGCAGACGCTCCTGGTTTTCGGCCATCAGCGAGAGATAGAACACCCCGTAAAACAGCGCCAGCAGATATTGCTCGGCCATCTGCCGCCGGGCCTCCTCCGCCGGAACATTCAGCAGCGGCGGAAATTCAAATCGCCGTGCGCTCTTCGCATCATCCTCGGCCGCAGCTCCGGAAAACGCAGTGACCTGTGGCGACAGTCCCCCGGTGCCGTAACTGTTGTGGACGATCTTCCAGCCCGGAGCGGGATAGCGGGCCAGTTCTTCCGCCAGCAGGGAAATGATCTGCGGAACTTCCTCGGCGTTGCTCGCGCCGCGGATCGTGGACACCACCCGCTGGTCGTCGGCAAACCGCTGCGCCAGCCTGCGTCCGACCACGATCAGCCGCACACCCTTGTCCGCCGCTTCCTGTTTTAGCCTCTCGTGAATCAGGTAATTGAAGCCGCCGCAAAATCCCCGCTCCGATCCCATCAGCACCAGCAGCGAGCTTTTATCGGGAGCCTCGACCGGTGCCTGTTCCCCATAGAACTGCTGAAAGTCGAGAAACGCATCCTCCACGGTCCGGAACAGATCCTGCTGCGTGGTGCAGAACCGCGCCAGCTTCACAATCTCCGCCTGGGCAAGGTTCTTCATAGCACCCAGAATGTCGGCGATGTCGCGCAGCGAGTGCATCCTTGCCTGGAGTGCGGTCAGCTGACTCACTGTGCACCGCCCTGCTGCTTCCACGCCGCCAGCGAGGCGGCCCACTTTTCTCGTGCGTCCGCCAGCGTCAGCGCCGAGGCCGCGACCCATTCGAAGAGCCGATGCAGCGCCTCGCCAACCTGCTCCTGCGGCAAGGCGTCGAACAGCCCCTCGTTGAAAGCCATCAGCCACGCAAGGTGGCACTCGATCGGCACGGGCGATAGCCGATCCTGCTTCAGAATCTGCCGCAAAATGCGTCCACGATCGATCTTTTTTTGCATGGAAGCTTCCAGCTTGGCGCCAAAGCGAGTGAAAACTTCCAGCTCCAGAAACTGCAGGTAGTCCAGCTTCATCCGCCCCGCCTCATTCCTGATCTCCGCCGGCTGCGCCCGTCCGCCCACCCGGGATACGGACCTGGTAACATCGATGGCCGGGAGAAAGCCGGACGCAAACAGGCGCGAATCGAAGTACACCTGGCCGTCGGTGATGGAAATCAGATTCGTCGGAATATACGAGGCGATCTCGCCTTCTTTCGTCTCGATGATCGGAAGCGCGGTCATGCTTCCCCCGCCCAGCGCCGAAGTCAGGCACGTCGATCTCTCCAGCAGCCGTGAGTGGAGATAGAAGATGTCCGCCGGGTACGCCTCGCGTCCAGGCGGCCTCCGCAGCAGCAGGGATAGCTCCCGATAACTGTGCGCATGCGCAGTCAGGTCGTCGTAGATCACCAGCGTATCCCGTCCCCTGCGCATCCACGCTTCGGCAATGGCGCATCCGGCAAAGGGCGCCAGATACTGCAAACCCGGTAGTGCGGTCGCCTCCGCCACCACCAGCACGGTGTGTTCAAACGCGTGGCTCTCGCGCAGCATCTGCATTGTGTTCAGCACGCTCGACCGCTTTTGCCCGATCAGCACATAAACGCACAACACTCCCGTTGCGCGCTGGTTCACCACAACATCCACGGCCAGCGAGCTTTTGCCGAGTCCATTGTCCCCAATCAGCAGCTGCCGCTGGCCTTTGCCCACAGGGATCAGAGTGTCGATGATCTTGTTCCCGGTCAGCAGCGGCCGGCTCACGAAATCGCGCTCGACGATGGGCGGGGAAGCGATATCAAGATCGCGGCGCTCCTCGCAGCTCGGTTCCGGCTCGCCATCGAGCGCCGTGCCAAGCGGGCTTACAACCCGGCCAATCAGCGCATCTCCGCAGGGCACGCTCAGGCGCATCCCCGTGCGGCGCGCCCCCGTTCCGGCCATCAGCCCTCCCGTCTGTTCCAGCAGAACCACCCCCACCATCTGCTCCGTAAGGTGGGAAACCAGCGCCCTGCTCCCGTCGTCGAGCAGCAGAATCTCGTCGATTGCCGCCGATGGCAGCCCGCTCATCCACGCAATTCCGTCGCCGATCGAGACCACTTCTCCTCGCTCGGCCGCATGCGCCTGGAACCGGTAATCCCGCAGCCATTCTCGCTGCCTGGCCAGGGGAAGCAGCGCCGCTCCAGCATCAGAGCCGTTCATGCATGCCTCTCGAAGCGAACCCTTCCAGCTCGTCGCGCAGGTTTGCTCGAATCTCCATGTCGTCCATGCTGATGTCCACGCCGGCAATCAGTTCCGGATCGACCGCAAAGTCCACGCTGGCCGTCTCTCCCGCCGTGCTTCGAATCGTCCTCTCAAGGGCTGCCCGCTGCTTCTCTCCCAGCGAATAGGCCGACCGTATCCGCGCGTGCACGGCACGGCCCGCTGCTCCCCCATTGAGCGATCCGGATTCCGGGTACAGGGAATCGATCTGCCGCATCGCCAGCTCGACAATTTTTTCCTCCAGTTCGGCGCATGCCACTTCGCGCAGCAGCCGCGACGTAAAACGCAGCGCCAGCTCCAGCGCTTCTTCTTGCTCGGCAATCCGCCGCCGGGCGTTATCGCTCGCCTCCTGCGCCTGCGCCTTGTGTCGCTCCTCGGCCAGCAGAGCCTCAAGCTCGTGCAGCCTCCGCTCCCGCTCCGCGCTCACCTCCGCCGCCAGTTCCTCCCGCTTCTTCAGCTTCTCCGTTTCCCAGTCGCGGAGCCGCCCGTCGTATCTGACCTTCAGCTCATCGGCCTCGCTCCTGGCTGCCTTTGCATCCTGCAGCGTCTGTTCAATCGCGGCCTGGCGCTTTGCGATCGTGCGCTTTACCGGAGCGTAGAACAGCTTCTTCAGCAGCCACACCAGCACCAGGAAGTTGATGGCCTCAAGCAGGAATGTGACCCAGCTGAATTCCATGCGGTCGCTCGCTATTTGGTCAGATATTGCAGAAGCGGATTCCGGAACAGGATGATCAGCACGACCACCAGGCAGTAAATGGAGAGCGACTCAATCATCGCCAGGCCCACAAACAGCGCGCGCGTGATGGAGCTTTCCGCTTCGGGCTGATGCGCCAGCGCTTCCAGAGCCTTGCTGATCGCCCTCCCCATGGCCAGAGCCGGCAGCATCGTGCCGGCTACGATACCGATTCCCGCAAGCAGAGTCGATATGGTTACAAATGAGAACATATCTTTCACGCGGTACCTCCTTCTTCGTGGTGCAGTTCCTGCGCCTGGATTCCTCCCGCGATGTAGATCAGCGCCAGGGTTCCGAACAGGTAGGCCTGAATGACCGCCTCCACCAGGTGCAGCATCAGGAGCGGTACGGGAACCAGGAATCCCGCGACCAGCAGCACGAGGGCATATCCGATCTCCAGGCTCATCACATTGCCAAAGAGCCGTACCGCCAGAGCGACCGTCCGCGAGGCTTCGCTGATCAGGTGGAACGGCAGCAGGATCGGGCTCGGCTTCAGATAATGCTTCAGATAAGTTCTCAGTCCTTCAGCGCGAATGCCGAACCAGTGAACCGAGAGAAAGACCAGCACCGCCAGACTCGCAGTCACGGACAGATCGGCGGTAGGGGAGTGAAGGCCCGGAAGGATCCCCGGGAGGTTAGCGAAGAGGATATAAATCCACAGCGTCGCAACAAATGGAAATACCAGCTCGACCTTGCCTGGAAGCACCGATGCAATCGCCTCTTCCATCGCGGAAACGGCGCCTTCCAGCACCACCTGAAAGCCGCCCGGAGTCTCGCGCAGTCTGCGGGTCGCCATCCACGCGGCGAGCGCCAGCACTGCTGTAACGCCCCACGAGGTCACGATGCTCTCCGACAGGTTCCGGCCTGTCCATTGAGCAGCATTCATAACCATCGCCATGGGCATGTTATTTGCCTCGTATGAACAGATAGACATTCGTGGCTCCGACGAAGACCCCCAGCAGGATCAGCGTGATCGTCCAGCTGAAGGAGTATCCCCGCAGGCGGTTATCCAGCCAGTTGCCGGCATAAGCGCCCACAATCACCGGAAGGATGAACATGACTCCCAGCGTTCCCAGATAGATGGTGCTGGCCAGCAGCGTCCGCCTTTCCCGCTCCGCCTTGCGAATGCGTCCCGCCTGCGCTGCCGCGTGCGCCCGCAGCTTTCCGTCGTGGTTCGAATCGCTCATCGCCGGGCCGCCTGTCTCAGTTCGAAAAGCTTTTTCATCACCTGCTCGTCCAGATTGCGCATGCTCTGGCGAATGTCGCGCATCGCTTCGCCTTCCCGTCGAAGCTCCCGGTCCAGAGCTTCGGTCACTTCCGATAAGCCAGCCGCCCGCACATATTGCGTGGTGGCAATGCGCAGTTGGTTGTCGAGAAAATAGAGCAGACCTCCGGGCATCGCCAGATACTCCACTTCGCCCGATAGCTGCCGAAAGTGCGCCAGACCATAGGCCAGCGTGGTGATGCGCCGGAAGGCGTTGGCCATGATTCCGAAGCTGCCCGATGCATCCTGTCCCGTGAACTGGACCACGTCCGGTATCGATTCGGATCGCGTCGCGCTGATCAGGTGCATCGGAAAGGTCTTCATGCGCAAAGCTCCCGGATGGATCCCTGCATGTAAAGGCGGTCTTCCGGCGTTTGATCCAGCCTGCCGGCGACGATTGCCTCGCAGTCGGCCAGCGTCGTCTCCAGCGGTACGGAAGCCCCCTCGATTCCGGTGTGCTCCTGCGTGACGTAGAAGGGCTGGGTGAGATAGCGCTGCAGCTTTCGCGCGCGGGCAACGATCAGCCGGTCCTGCGGCGCCAGCTCTTCGATTCCCAGCATGGTGATGATGTCTTCCAGGTCGCGGTAGCGTGCGATGTGTTCGCGCACCGCCGCTGCCGTTGAGTAATGGCGGTCACCCAG
>DAHVZZ010000410.1:0-1907 GCA_027323785.1 Acidobacterium sp.
ATCCGTTATCGATATTCACCACGCACACGTTCGGCGAGCACGAATTCAGCATCCCCAGCAGCGCCGCCACCCCTCCAAACGCCGCTCCATACCCGACGCTCGTCGGCACGGCGATCACCGGAGCCGCCACCAGCCCGCCCACCACGCTCGGCAGCGCGCCTTCCATTCCCGCGCACACAATCGCCGCCCGAACCTCCGTCAGAGTCTCCCGCTGCGCCAGAATCCGGTGCAGACCCGCCACCCCCACATCGCAGATTCGCCTCACCCGCACGCCCAGATACTCCGCCGTCACCGCGGCCTCCTCGGCCACCGGCAAATCGCTCGTCCCCGCCGAAATCACCGCCACCGGACCGGCTTGATCCTCCGCGTCCGTCTGCCTCAGTCCAATCATCCGCGCCTGCTCGTAGTAGATCGCTCCCGGAACCCGCGCCGCCGTCGCCTCCCAGGCTTCCATCGTCGCCCGCGTCGCCAGCACGCTGCCCCCGGCCGCCGCCATCCGCGCAAATATCTCCGCCACCTGCGCCGGCGTCTTCCCCGCCGCGTAAATCACCTCCGGCAGCCCCAGCCGCAGCGCCCGGTGATGATCGATCTTCGCAAACCCCGCATCCTCATAAGGCAGCCGCGCCAGCTCCCGCAGCGCATCGGATGGCGTAATCTCCCCCGCCTGCACATTCGTCAGCATCTGCAGAATCGCCTCGCGCGTCATGCCTTCGCCTTCCGCCGCTCGCCGTACGCAGCCACTGCCACCTCCATTACCGCCCGCAGCGGGACCCCATGCTCCCGCGCCGCTCTCCGGCAGTCTTCGTACTCCGGCATCGCGTTCAGCACCTCGCCCCCTCCCCGCGCCACCTTCACCCGAACCCGCCCGTACTCCGTCTCCACCGTCACCAGCTCCCGCTCCAGAACCGCCCTTTCCTCCACCCTCCGCCGAATCCCCAGCGTCGTCGTCTCCCGAAACAGCAGCTCCCGCAGCGCCTCTTCCTCGCCCTCCCGGCACAGCACCGTCAGCAGCATCCCCGGCCTGCCCTTCTTCATCGTCACCGGAGCCGCCATCGCATCCAGCGCCCCCTGCTCCAGCGCCCGCTCCAGCGCATAGGCCACCACCTGCGGCGTCGCGTCGTCCACCGCGCACTCCAGCACCACCACCCGATCCCGCCCAAACGGCTCCGCCGCATCGCCCCGCGCAACCGCATCGCCCAGCACCAGCCGCAGCACGTTGGCAAATCCCTTCGGATCCCGCCCGCCCGCGCCGTACCCCACTCGCCCCGCCACCAGCGTTTCCGGCTTTCGTCCGTCCGCGCCGTCCAACCGGCAGCCCAGCGCCCGCAGCAGCGCCGCGCCCGTCGGCGTCGTCATCTCCACCGCCGGACCCTCCGCATACACCGGCACCCCCCGCAGCAGTTCCGCCGTCGCCGGAGCCGGAACCGGCATCCGCCCGTGCGCGCACTGCACAAACCCGCTGCCTACGTTCACCGCCGACGCCCGCCACTCCCCCACGCCCATCTCGCTGGCCAGCCACGCCGCTCCCACCGCCCCGCAAACGATGTCCGCAATCGTGTCCACCGCTCCAACCTCGTGGAAATGCACCTGCTCCGGCGGAATCCCATGCACCTTTCCCTCCGCCTCAGCCAGCAGCGCAAACGCCCGCAGCGCTGTCTCCCGCGCCGCCGCCGGAATCGCCGCCTTCCCAATCAGCTCCCGAATCTCCGCCCACCGCCGCCCATGCTCGTGCGTGTGCGCGTGACCATGATCATGCTCATGGGCGTGCGAATGCCCATGCCCATCCCCACGTTCATCCTCTCTGTGTTCTCCGTGCTCTCTGTGGTGAAGTTTTTCGTCTTGGACAATCTCCGCAGCCTGCCCATCATCCAGCACATCCACCTTCACCGCCCGGATGCCGCTCCGCA
>DAHVZZ010000575.1:0-3474 GCA_027323785.1 Acidobacterium sp.
GTCGGCGATCCGGCGCAGCACCGGCGTATTCGTCCCCGCCGTCAGCAGTCGCGCCCCCGCTTCCGGAACCACCAGCGCCATCAGCTCCTCCTCCACCGCCGGCTCCATCGCGATCACCTTCAGCGTTCCCTCCGTGTCCAGCAGCGGACGCGTCAGCCGCCTCCCCAGCGACTGCCGCGCCGCCTCCACCAGCTGCGGCAAAGCCCGGCTCTGCGCCGCGGTCTCCACCAGCGATTCCAGAATCGTTCCCAGATCCCGAATGGATACCTGCTCGCGCAGCAGCTGCTGCAGCACCCGCTGCACCTCGCCCAGCGACAGCAACTTCGGCACCAGCTCCTCCACCAGCTTCGGATGGCTCTCGCCCAGCGAGTCCAGCAGCCGCTTCGTCTCCGCACGCCCCAGCAGCTCATGCGCATGCCGCCGGATCAACTCCGCCAGATGCGTTCCAATCACCGTCCCCTGATCCACCACCGAATACCCGGCCGCCAGCGCGTCGTTCTCGAGCGCCGGCTGAATCCATCGGGCCGGCGCGCCATAGGCCGGCTCCCTGGTCTCCCGCCCCGGCAGCGGACGCGGCTGCGCCTCGGTCGATACCGCCAGCAGACAGTTCCCCTCCGTCTGCCAGCGCCCGATCTCCACCCCCCGCAGCGAAAAGACATACTCCCGCGCCTTCAGCCGCAAATTGTCCGAGATATGCACCGGCGGAATCAGGAAGCCCAGCTCCCCGGCCAGATGCCGCCGCAGCGTCTTCACCCGCTGCAGCATCTGCCCGCCCTGCTTCTCGTCCACCAGCGGAATCAGCTGGAAGCCGATCTCCAGGCTCAGCTCGTCCAGCCGCAGCGCCGACGCCATGTTCTCCGGCTTCTCCGCCGCCTTCTTCGCCGGCTCGGCCTCCGCCGCCGGAGCCGCTTCGCGCTTCGCCACGCGCGACCCCACATATCCCAGCGCCACCGCCGGAATCAGAAACGTCAGCTTCGGCAGTCCGGGAATCAGACACAGCGCTCCCAGAACTCCGCTGGCCACATACAGCGTCGTGCCCCGCCCCAGCAGCTGCGTTCCCAGCTCCGTCGTCAGCTGCCCCGACGAGGAAGCCCGCGTCAGCACAATGCCGCCCGCCACCGAAACCAGCAGCGACGGAATCATCGTCACCAGCCCGTCACCCACCGTCAGGATCGTGTACGTCCGCACCGCCTCGCTCAGATCCACGCCCTGCTGCAGCGTCCCGATCAGCAGGCCGGCCACAATGTTGATCGCCGTAATCAGAATCGTTGCCAGCGCGTCCCGCTGACTGAAGCGAGCCGCCCCGTCCATCGCCCCGTAGAACTCCGCCTCCTGGGCAATCGCCTGCCGTCTTTTTCTCGCTGTCGCCTCGTCGATCAGCCCCGCATTCATGTCCGCGTCAATCGCCATCTGCTTGCCCGGCAAAGCGTCCAGCGTGAACCGCGCCGTCACCTCCGCGGTGCGCACCGCTCCATGACTCACCACCAGAAACTGAATCGCAATCAGCGCCAGGAACAGTACAAAACCCACCACGTAATTCCCGCCCACCACGAACTGCCCAAAGGCCTCAATCACGTGACCCGCCGCCGCCGTCCCCTCGTTGCCGTGCAGCAGAATCCTCCGGCTCGACGCAATATTCAGCGACAGCCGAAACAGCGTCAGCAGCAGCAGCAGCGTCGGAAACACCGAAAACTCCACCGCCCGCCGCAGCTGCACCGCCGCCAGAAACACCAGCACCGCCGCCGCGATCGAACAGGCCAGCAGCATGTCCATCACAAATGCCGGAACCGGCACCACCATCACAAACAAAATGCTGATCGCTGCCACCGGCAGTGCCATCGTCCGCAGCAAATGCGCCGCGCCCCGGCCCGGCTGGCTCCCAGATTGTCCCAGCGTCATCGCTCCGGCGCTCATTCTTTGACCGTCTCCTCTTTCATGCCGTCCCCTTGGCCGGCTGCAAACGCCGCCCTTCGGCCCGCTCCCGCCGCACCCGCTCCTCCACCTCGCGCCGGTAGAGCCACGCCAGAATCGCCGCCACCGCCGCATAAAGCTCGAACGGAATCGCCTGCCCCGGCTCCACCTGCCGGTAGAGCGACCGCGCCAGCGGCGGATTCTCCACAATCGGCACCCCGGCCCACTGCGCCTCCTCGCGAATCTGCGCCGCCAGCAGATCCCGCCCCTTGGCCAGTACCTTCGGCGCCTCCATCGTCTCGAAGTCGAAGCTCAGCGCCACCGCATAATGCGTCGGATTCGTCACCACCACCGAGGCCCGCGAGATGTCCGCCTTCATCTGCCGCCGCCGCATCTGCCGCCGCAGCCCGCGAATCCTCGCCTTCACCTGCGGACTGCCTTCCGTCTCCTTGAACTCGTCCCGCAGCTCCTGCTTCGACATCTTCAGCCGCGCCTCCCGGCCCCTCCACTCCATCACGTAGTCCACCCCGGCCCATCCCAGAAAGATCCACGCACCGTCCAGCAGCAGCTCATAGAGCAGCGAAAACAGATTCGGATAGCGCGCCATGCTCATCGCCGGCATCCTCGTCTGCGCCGCCAGCGTGCGTGCCGCGCAAAAACCAAGCGCCCCTACCGGCACCAGCGACTTGCCCATCCGCCCCACGCCCTGCAGCGAAAAAATGCGCTTCAGATTCTCCACCGGATTCAGCCTCGACCCCTTCGGCTGCAGCGCCTCGAAGTTCAGCGACCACCCGCCGCCCTGCGCCACTCCCGCCGCCACCGCCGCCGCCGCCGTCACCCCAAAGACCAGCAGCAGCGGCTCCAGAGGAGCCACCAGCGCATGCCGCAGCGCCAGCGCCATCTGGCTCGAGCTCATCCGCTCCCAGCCCGACGGCTGTCCCAGATCCAGAAACACCTGCCACGCCCCCGCCCATTCGCCCACCCATCGCCGCCCCGCCGCGCCCAGGGCGAACACTCCCGCCAGCATCGCCGCGGCGCTCACCAGATCGCGGCTGTGCGCGCGGTCGCCACGCTCGGCGGCCTTCTGCCGCTGCCGCGGAGTCGCTTTCTCTGTGCGGTCCTCAGCCATGGCTTCCCGCCATCCCCGCCGTGCCCGCCAGCAGGTGCCCCGCCGCCTGCAGCAGCGCCACAAAATGCGATTCGATCCACGCCGGCCACAGCGCCAGCGATCCGATCAGCACCACATACCCCACCAGCGTCTTCGCCGGAACGTCGATCGCCATCACCGGCAGCTGCGGCGCCAGCTTGCCCGCCAGAGCCACCGCCACCTCCGCCAGCAGCGTCGCCGCCAGCACCGGAGCCGACAACTGCAGCGCCGCCGAAAAAATCCCCCCCGCCATCGGCAGCAGCGCCAGCGCCTCCCCCGGACTGAAACTCACCGTCCCCACCGGCGCCGCCACAAATGTCCGCAGCAACGCCGCCAGCACCACCCGGTCCAGCCCCGTGGCCAGCACCGTCAGCGTCCCCAGCAGCCCGAACATCTGCCCCAGCAGCGGCGTATCC